>CAZIAG010000637.1:0-1688 GCA_964537375.1 uncultured Roseivirgaceae bacterium | reverse complement strand
CCCCAAGAAATGCCAGCGGAACGCTGGGGAGCAGGAAATGCCAGACCTTCTTTAGACGAAGTTTCCCCTCACGTGCAAAGACCATCACGCCTCCTGTGGCGACGATGATATTACACAAAAGGGCAACCGGCCTGAGCGTATCGACGGGGAGGCTTACCAGGGCAAGAATTGCGAGATAGGATGACCCGCCTCCGAATCCGACGGACGAGTAAACGATGGCAATGAAAAAGAAGCTGACCGCCAGAAGGATGACAAGCTCAGTCATCCTCCAATCGTTGACATAGATTCACTCACCGGGTGATTTTCCTGACGCCTTGCTTCGGCCTCGAAGCCGTCTTTTGCACGTGAACTGAATGCTTGAAACAAACGTCGGCGGATCTGTTCATCGTCTGCACCGGAACGCATCATCCCTTTTATATCCAGGACACCCTGGTCGTAGAGGCAGGTCTTGAGCATACCTTGCGCCGTGACCCGTATACGGTTGCAACTTCCACAAAAGGTACGGCTGTACCCTGCGATAATGCCGATTGTCCCGGCATAACCCGGAATGCGATAATGCGCCGCCGTTGCGTGAGGTTCATCGCTGCACTTCTCAAGGTCGGGGAAGTGGTCGAGCAGGAACGAAAGGATTTTTTTGTACGTCCAGTTGAGTGCAGGGTAGTGGTTTCCTTCCCCATTGAAGGGCATTTCTTCAATGAATCGGACAGCTATCTTGTTATTTTTTGTGAGGTGTACCATGGGGATGAGGTCATCGATGTTTTTATTGTCCATCACCACGGCGTTTATTTTGAGAGGAATCTCATGCTCAAGCAGAAGCTGGAGCGTTTGCCAAACGCGCCCGAACTCGTCGCGTTTCGTAATATTTCTGAAGCGCCCACGGTCGAGTGTGTCGAGGCTGAGGTTTACGGAAGACAAACCAAGCCGTTTCAGTTCGGGAATGTGAGGAGCGGTCAGCACGCCATTTGTAGTGAGGTGGAATTCCTTAAGTCCCGGAATATCGACGATTCGTGCGACAAACGTCATCAGGTCGTTTCGCACAAACGGCTCCCCGCCCGTTATGCGAAGTTTGGTTACTCCCATCGATGCCATCAGCGATACCACACGCTCCATTTCTTCGAAGGACAGTAATTCCTTTTTCGGCAGATACGTTATGCCGCTTTCCGGCATGCAGTAGAAGCACCGCAGGTTACAGCGATCTGTTACTGCCAGCCTCAGGTAGTTGACCGGACGTCCGTGATTGTCGTATAGCACTGTCATGCTCCGCTTGAGTTCAAAACCGCAGCCTGATTGAACTAAGGTGGTGCGGCTTTCGGGTGATTTGACTTAAAGATAGGAAATGATACTTTTATTCCGCAGCTGAAAATGCACCATTGGTGGAAGATGCACAATGGGGCAACGAAGAGACAATTATGAGACGTTACAAGATAAAGGCATTCGGCATAACCAGGGAAATTCTTGGCGCGCGTGAAAACGTCCTCGAATTGAACGCGAAGACCGTGGCTGAATTACGCCAGGCGCTGGTGGCGATCTATCCGCAGTTGTCAGGCCTGCGCTCGCTCGCCATTGCGGTAAACAGCGACTATGCTGACGATACGCTCGCACTCCAGGAAACCGACGAGATTGCCTTGATTCCGCCCGTAAGCGGGGGTTAATGGCGGGTTCGATTTTTTTAGGTGATGGACGAGAAA
>CAZIAG010000636.1:0-1697 GCA_964537375.1 uncultured Roseivirgaceae bacterium | reverse complement strand
CGATTTCTTTTGTCTTTTGTGATGCGGAGAATGCGACCAGCCCAAGCAAGCCAAGGGCGGCCACAAAGATCGCCAGGGAAGCAAAGACGGCAAACACCGAGCTTAGTCGTTGTTCATTTGTATATAAGCTGCGAAATTCATCATCAATGAATTCATATTCAAAGGGGCGATGCTCGATCAAGCTCGCATACACCTGCTTTATTCCCTCGAGATGTTGCCGAACGTTACCCTTCGGTAGTCGAACAACGACCTTGCTGAATTGCATTTCCTCCGGAAAAATAACAAGAGGCGAAATGGGTTTGTGCAATGACGCGAAGTGAAAATCCCGTACGATGCCAATGAGCTCTCCTTTCCTGTACCCCATATCGATCGTGGTTCCGATTGCGCTGGCGGGATCGATAGCCAGCGCCTTTAAGGCCGCCTCGTTCAACATAAAAGTATAAACTGTGTCGCGCTCTACCCGTTCCCGATCCTCACGTGTGAAGTTTCGGCCATTGAGAATCTCGATTCCCATGGCCGGGATGTATTCTTCATCGACGAGAAGACCCGTGATAGCGATGCCCTGCGCGTTTGTCTCGGTCGATTGGATAGTATATCCGCCCTTGATGTTTACGGGGGACTCCGTACCGCGGCCGACGAACTCTGCCAATCCCTGGCGTGTCAACTCCGTCTTCAACGCGTCAAATACCTTCGCCGTCTGCCGATCCAAAGGAAATGTGATTGTATTTTGGCGATCATACCCGAGCTTCCGTTCCTGGATAAAATTCAGTTGCCGTGTGATTACCAACGTTCCGGCGATTAGTACGACGGATACTGAAAACTGAAATACTACCAGCGTCCGACGGAGCCACACGCCTCGTCCGGATGCCTTGAAGCTTCCTTTCAGCACAGTCGCCGGTTTGAAAGAGGTCATCGCGAATGCCGGATAGGCGCCTGCCAGAATAGTTACAACGACCAATCCGGTAAATGCAACGACGATAAATTCGGGTCGAGTGAAGTGATCGAAGGTGAAGGTCTTTCCAGCCATCTGATTGAAGAATGGAAGCAGTAGCTGGGCGGCGAACCATGCGAGGACAAATGAAAAAAGGGTGATGATAAACGATTCGCCAATAAATTGAATGAAGAGCTGGCGCTTAAATGCGCCCACCACTTTCCGGATACTCACCTCGCGGGCACGTTCAGCGGCGCGTGCAGTCGCCAGGTTCACATAATTGATCCCTGCAATGATCAAGACCAGCGCTGCAATGGCCGAAAAAATGTATACGTACTTGATATCGCTCACCACCTCCGGTTCGCCATCAAATGTGGAACGCAGGTGGAGGTCGATCAGTCTCGGGAAGTTGTAACGGACATAATCGCCCTGTCCACGCATTTCCTGCCCGACCGCCTCGGCAACGGCTTCGTTGGTCTTCCTCTCCAGTTCGCTGACGTCGGCACCTGGATTGATCACCACAAAAGTCTGGTAGTTGGCACTCCACCAGATCGGTGGTTCCTGTGCCGCACGTAAAGAAGAGAATGAACCGAGGAAATCGAATTGAAGAAAGGAGTTGGCCGGAATGTCTTCGAGGACACCCGTGACGGTATATTCGCGTGCGCCGTTTATTAGGAGCGTCTTTCCGACGGGGTCTTCCGATCCGAAATACTTGCGCGCCGTCCTCTCGGTCAGGATCAAGGAAAAAGGCTGTGCAAGTGCCGTT
>CAZIAG010000635.1:0-1738 GCA_964537375.1 uncultured Roseivirgaceae bacterium | reverse complement strand
GCGTTGCGCCATCTCGTTCAATAACGCCGGTGACAAGATACGCTTTCATCCGCGCCGCAAAGGAACCGATTACCGCACATTCCGGTCCTGGTACGTCGATTGCGGAGCGCCAGTAGCGCAGGTAATCATCACGGCCAGCAGGTGTGCGAGTACCCATCCGCGCACCAAAATCAATCCCCTTGGGATAACCTCCGACATAGGCTTCAGGAAAAACTGCAAGCTCGACACCTTCACGCGCGGCAGTTTCACACAATGCTTCCATACGTTCAAGGGTACGGGGTGTGTCGAAAAGACTTGTGCCAGCCTGGATAACGGCGACGCGATGCTGTATCACGAGGAACTCCGTTTATGTTTACGTATAAACCAAATTATTTGTTTGAGGCGTAAAAATCGGCTTCATTGAATACTGTTAGTTTATCTATCGCCTTAAACCAATCAATACCTCTCTGAAGCTATTTAATCCCGCTTCCAGGTTCTCGATAATGTCTTCCGCCAGTTCATCCGGTTCCGGCAAGTTGTCAAGATCAGTCAGACTTTTATCTTTCAACCAGAACACATCAAGACTGGTTTTGTCGCGAGCTGCCAGCTCCTGATAGCTGTATTTACGCCAGCGGCCTTCCGGGTTACTTTCCGGATGCCAAGTCTCCTGACGTTCATTGGGATTCAGCGGGTTATAACAGTGAATGAAATCCTGTAAATCCTCGAAACGCAGCGGCTTTTTCTTTAGCGTATGGTGGATGTTGGTGCGATAATCGTAATACCAAACTTCTTTTGTCCAAGGATTTGGACTTGCCGGACGGTTATCAAAAAACAATACATTCGCCTTCACGCCCTGAGCATAAAAAATACCAGTGGGTAAGCGTAAGATAGTATGCAGGTTGGTATTTTCCAGTAACTTCTTACGAATGGTTTCACCTGCACCACCCTCGAATAACACATTGTCCGGCACTACTACGGCAGCTTTACCAGTAGTCTTCAGCAAGGAGCGAATGTGCTGTACAAAGTTGAGCTGTTTGTTTGAGGTCGTAGCCCAGAAATCCTGACGGTTATAGGTAAGGTCATCTGTTTCCTGCTCGCCTTCCTCGTTGGTAAAACTCATCGAGCTTTTTTTGCCAAAGGGGGGATTGGCGAGCACATAATCCACGGTGTCTGCAGGCGGTGCCACCAACGCGTCATTAGGCGACACTGCGCTTTCACCATCAATCTCGCCGATGTTATGCAGAAACATGTTCATCAAGCACAAACGGCGGGTATTGGCGACGATCTCATTGCCGGAAAAGGTCTCGTGCTTGAGAAAGGCCTTCTGCTTTTTGTCCAAACGGTGATGGGCCACCAGGAAATCATATGCCGCCAAAAAGAATCCCCCCGTGCCACACGCCGGATCGGCAATGGTCTTGCCTGGCTCCGGCCGCACACACTCGACCATGGCGCGAATCAGCGCACGTGGCGTGAAATACTGGCCAGCGCCTGACTTGGTGTCCTCAGCATTCTTTTCCAGCAACCCTTCGTAGATATCGCCTTTCACATCGGCGCCCATCACCACCCACTGTACGCTGTCGATCATATCGATCAAGCGTGCCAGCTTGGCCGGGTCCTGTATCTTGTTCTGCGCTTTGGTAAAAATCTGCCCGAGCAGACTTTTCTTGCCACCCAGCGCCATCAACAACTCAACGTAATGCACTTCCAGCTCAGCGCCTTTTTTGGATTTCAACGTGGGCTAGCCATATTCTTTCGGAAT
>CAZIAG010000634.1:0-1772 GCA_964537375.1 uncultured Roseivirgaceae bacterium | reverse complement strand
GGTGCCGAGGCAGGATGCTGTCGTGGCATTGACGAACCTCTCAAACAGTTTTCAATCGATGCTGGCCGAGCCGAATCCGTCTGAGTCGTCGGCATTTGTGCACCAATTTGTGATAGCGAACCACATGCTCACAGGCCACATCGCGGGCCTTTCTGCTGAATCCCTTGAGCACGAAGAGGCTGAATCGCTTGAACGAATGATCGCGGCCATAGACCAAAGGTTCGACGTCGTCATTCGTCGGCTCAATGGAGAGTCAATACCGGCCCCGGCGACGAGAGCACCAGGTCCCATGCGACACCAAACGCTGAACCAACTATCCATGGTGTTTTCCTTGTTGAAAGAGATCACACGAATTACTGAGAACCTGCATGCAACGGGTGACGTGCAAGCTCCTGCCGCGACGGTATGAACAGAAGGGTACTTTTTTTCGTGCCGCATTACACTACAGCAATGTCAATGAACGTTTTTTCTTAATTATGTTGATGGGCGGAGACAATGAAGAACTTCGAATGCTAACGGCACGCTTAAAGCCAAGGGTACTCCTGCAGCAGGCCCGAAAAGCCTTTTTTGGCAGTGGCCATGCCGTTTTTGCGCACATGCCTCGCCCCCGGCTCAAAGGAAAAATAAGGTGAGGAGTTCATCGAGGTGAACGTGAGGAATGAGTGGGAGCCGGGTAAAGATCGACTTAAGATCGAGGTAATAACCTAATGTCTCAAGGCTAAAGGCCCCAAATCCCAGGGTCCAAATCTCAAATCTCAAGGACCAAGTCGGGGTGACTCGAGGAGAAGATAGCGCCTTCGGCTTAATCAACGAAACTAGTTCTTGCCAAATTTTACCAATTCTTACCAAATCGTGCGAAGTTTTGCCGATTCTTGCCATAGACGGATAACGTTGCCCCCAGGTTTTGCGTCTATGTGCAGGATGATGGTCCGAATCGGACAATCCCCGAACCCGGAGTACCAAGTTGAACGTTAAACTGTGCCATTCGGTTGGTCGACTTTTCTTATCTTGAGCCTTTAACCCGCTGCATATGACACAACCCAGGCATTCGATCGTGTTGCTAGTCCTGATTACTTTTATCGTAGTTCCTACGATTGCCCTTGCGCAGGTCGGTGTCGGGGTTTCTGCGCCGAACGATGCTGAAGTCTATTTCGATGGCACCCGTGAAATACTGGACCAAAAGTGGACGTACTGGAACGGCCCGCGACTGTCAGCTGAGTTGCCAATCAAATGGAAGATCGTGAAAGACCCGGTGGATGACGGGTGGGCGTTAAGTTCAAATGACCCGGCCGGTGCGGGTGGTCGGTATGGAGCGGCTGACATTGTAACAAAGGACGAGTTCCGGGATTTCAGAGCGCATGTTGAGTTTCTGATTGTCAATCCTGGAGGCAATAGCGGTGTATACCTGCAGAACCGCTATGAGATCCAGATTCTTGACGGCGATTCCACGACCCATGGTCTCGGCGCAATCATCAATGAAACTTCTTCACCATACGCAGCATACAATGGCCTTGGTAAATGGAATGCTTACGATGTGGTCTTCAGGGCGGCGCGTTTCAAGGACGGTAAACTGGTGGAAAAGGCGATGGCTACAGTATACCTCAACGGAAAGAAAGCGCACACGAACCATTCGATCAGCCAGGTATGGGGTGGTCCTAATTCCGGTATTGACGGCGGCAGCGACGGTGGCAAGGGAATTACCGATACGCCCGGCGGACTCAAATTGCAGGCGGAAGGGCATGAGGTTCTCTTCAGGAACATCTGGATCAAAC
>CAZIAG010000633.1:0-1786 GCA_964537375.1 uncultured Roseivirgaceae bacterium | reverse complement strand
TCCAGCTGATTGCTTGGCACCGTTTCAAAATAATTGGTGCGGTCGCGGTTTGTCGTTCCGTTGAGTGTTCCGCCGGACTCGGTGACGATCTTGAAGTGTTGTTCGTCGCCCACATTGTCACTTCCCTGGAACATCATGTGTTCAAAAAAGTGTGCAAACCCGGATTTGCCAATCTCTTCCCGGGCCGATCCAACGTGATAAGTGACATCAACATGTACCAGGGGGTCGCTGTGATCCTCATGGATTACGACCGTCAGTCCGTTGGCGAGTTCGTACTTCTCATACGGAATGACGACCTCGTCGCCCTTCTGCTCAACCTTTTCGACCAGCCTGGTCTTTTGCGCTTCGGCCTGAATAAGTACGAGCGCCAGGGCTACAATGGTAAGTACAATTCTTTTCATAGGATAGTATTAAATGCATTATTCATAGCGGAGGAAAATAAGCGAAAAAAACGGTGGTCCCCAACGGAATTTTGCCGACCGGTTGGAGGTCGTCAAATCGCTACCCGGCGGGGTTGTTGCGGGGAAACGCCACGAAAGTTCTGGTTTGTGATGAGCGGGGGTAACGCCCGCGAAGCACCCTCCCGCTGGGTTACTACTGGGCGGTAACGATCCTCAGGTCGGAATAATACATGTTAAAAAAGCCGCGACCTCCGGCGACGTTAGTCGGGTATTCAATCGGTTCGGCAAAGTAATGCACCAGTTCAAGGTCATTCTCTACACGCATCTGGACATATTCGAAGTATTCTTTGCTCACATTCGAGAGCGTAAAGGCGATACTATCGCTAAACCGGAAGTACTTTTCCGTGACCAACAGGTCACCCTGATAAGGCATTCCCGCAAAGTTCTCATCATCGATGGCACGCGTCGTCGCCCTGGGGTTGACGACCCGCTCAGTGAGACTTTTCCGGCTCGCACCCTGAATACTCAGGATGTAATAGTTCTTCCCGCCGGGGTCCGTCCACCCAAAGCGGGTATCGAGCCAATAGTTTTCGACCGGAAAGTGCACGACGGTCGCGCTCACCGTATCAAACGAAACAAAGGGTTGCATGATTGCCGAGGCACTGATCTCGCCCATCGACCTGCTTTCTGCAAACAGTTCATAGCGCTCACCTTCCACTAACGGGATTTCCTTGTGCTGGTAGATCCCATCGCGAAATAACTTAAGACGAAACGCCTTACCCCCGGTACGGATCTCAACCCGAGCATCATTGAGCGCCACCTCCGCCATGAGTTCCTCATAATTCATATTTCCGCTTGCCTCAACCGCGGAGACTGAACGGGTCAGAATTACGCATACCGTGCTGTCTTGCAGGATCATTGAAGACACCACGATCTGCGGAACGGGGCGACCGATCCCGTCTATTTCAAGAGGTTCTGGATTACATCCTGGCAAGACGGCCAAAACGTAAACCAAGCCGGTGAACCATCTCATCGCCAACCATCTAGTACTTCGAGTACTCTCCATTGTTCAGCAGTTTCTCGTCAAAATTTGCAACCGTAGCTAATGAAAGGCAGCAAGCCAAACAATCCGGGTTGTACGTACTTCAATTCGCCCGTGTTATCGTCTTCCTCGATCACAATTCCAATGGGCGTTGCGCGGTTGTAGATGTTGTACACGCCGACGGAAACGTTCCACTTTCGTTTCGCCCCTGGTTTGCTGAAGTATTTCACACCGATGTCAAGCCGGTGCGAGTCAGAAAGCCTGACGCTGTTCATGTCTGCATAAACGGGAACAAGGTCGATACCCGCCAGGTTGGGTGCCATGCTCACGTAGTGTCCGATCT
>CAZIAG010000632.1:0-1793 GCA_964537375.1 uncultured Roseivirgaceae bacterium | reverse complement strand
GGATCACACGCGTTGGAAGGACACGGCGCTACGCAGGACGCGTTCATCGTACGTCGACTTCGGGAAGCAGGTGCGGTGCTTTTGGGCAAAACAAACCTCAGTGAATGGGCCAACTTTCGATCGACCCGATCAAGCAGCGGTTGGAGCAGTCGCGGGGGACAAACAAAAAACCCGTATGTACTCGACCGGAATCCTTGTGGATCCAGTTCCGGTTCGGGCGTCGCCGTATCGGCAAACTTGTGTATGGTTGCCATTGGCACGGAAACGAACGGGTCTATCGCATGTCCCTCGTCCATTAATGGTGTAGTCGGAATAAAACCAACGGTCGGCCTGTTGAGCCGGTCGGGCATCATTCCAATCTCGCATACACAGGATACAGCCGGTCCAATGGCGCGTACGGTCCGCGATGCGGCTATCGCGCTGGGAGTAATGACCGGCGTGGATCCACGTGACCCCGCCACCGCCGCAAGTGAAGGCAAAGCGGAATCCGATTATACAAAATACCTGGATGAGCATGCTCTTCAGGGTAAAAGGATTGGCGTGGAAAAGTCGTTCCTCGAGGGTCATGAAGACGTAACGGCTCTTTATAAGGCGGCCATAGAAACGATGCGGCAATACGGTGCGGAGTTAGTCGAGGTTGATTTCAGGGAAAAAGTGAGGGGTATCGGGAATGAAGAATATTTGGTTCTTCAATATGAGTTTAAGGATGGCTTAAACAAATACCTTTCGACTGTCAGAGGTGCAGTAAGATCGCTGAAGGATGTCATTGCCTTTAATGAGCAGAATGAAGAACGGGCAATGCCCTTCTTCAAGCAGGAAATTTTAGAAAGTAGTGAAGCCAAGGGCGATTTGCAGACGGAGGAATTCGTAAAAGCCCTGGAGAAAATTCTCTCGGTTACGCGGAAAGGGATCGACGGTGTGTTACAGGAACATCAACTCAATGCCATCTGCGGCCCGACCAACGGCCCAAGTTGGTGCACGGACCTCGTGAATGGAGATCATTTCACCGGGTATGGCATGTACTCACCGGCCGCGATCGCCGGTTATCCCCACATCTCAGTGCCGATGGGCCTGGTCGATGGATTGCCTGTTGGGTTAACATTTATCGGCGCGGCCTACAGTGAAGGTCCGTTGCTCGCGATTGCCTATGCCTATGAGCAGTCGTCGAAGAAACGCGTCCCGCCTTCCTTCAAGCCGACATTGCTCGCTTGAGCAGGTTATGCCAAAAGCAAAATCAGGAGAGCGATGAGGATGATGGCACCGACGCTGAGGTAGACACCGCCGCTGATCTCCGCAAGCTCATGCTTTATCTCCTTTACTTCCGCCCGGAGAGCTTTCCGCTCTGCGCGAGGGAGTTCCTTTAGTTTCATTGCCCGAATCTCCTGCAGGCGATCGTTCAACTGCGCAGCGCGATGCGCTTTGTCGGGTGTTGTTGAGTGGTCGGTTCTGTAGCCGGATGCCTTCGCAGGTGCTGAGTACAATACGAAAGACACGATGGCCAGGCCAAGTAACGTCTTTAATCTTGATTGCATGCGCTGAAATGTTTTTTAGAGGGTGCAGATAAAAAAGGTATGCCCTCAGGCGGCGGTGGGAAAGGTTCGTCTTAATACGACAGCGACCGGAATGATCTGGATCACAAAACCACGCCAGGAGTCGCACACGCCCACGACGGTCCGCCGCGCAACCGTTCTTGCCTGCGACCCGTTCTATTTGGCGTCGCGAAAATCCTCCAGTTTGTTAACGTCTGCCCGTCTTTCGGGAGAGAGTTTCTTTTTGCCTTCTTCTTTGCGGGT
>CAZIAG010000631.1:0-1831 GCA_964537375.1 uncultured Roseivirgaceae bacterium | reverse complement strand
TGGTAAAACCGACTTTGCCCTTGCTGTAGGCGAAAAGCTAAAAATCCGGCAACCTCGGTGACCTTTTTTGTGCCTTTTGTATGATTATTCGACCATATAGGGCAAAATCTGACACGCCGCTACCATATTTTCCAAAAAAGAATATTTTTGTGACTTGCCATACCTACTTGTGGTTGATCTTACATACTTTTGATGCAAACTGAGACTAAAGCCATTGACCTGGTAATGCTCGTAGACGATAACGACACTGATAACTTTATCAGTAAGCGTATAATCGAGATTACCAAGTTCGCGAAGCGTGTTGAAGTGAAGGGTTCGGGCAAGGCAGCCTTGGATTACCTGCGCGAGAACCAGCAAGATGCCGAAAATTTACCGAGTCTCATTTTTCTGGATATCAACATGCCCATCGTCGATGGCTTCGTTTTCCTTTATGAGTTTGAAAAGTTCAACGAGATTGTCAGAAACAAGTGCAAGGTGATCATCCTTTCCAGCTCAGACAATAAGCGTGATATTGACAAGATTGTGAACAACAATCATGTAATCAAGTTCATCACCAAGCCCCTGACCGAGGTTGCCCTCGAAGAGATTAAACTCAACAATATCTAGAACCGGTCGTTGGTATCGGTTTTTTAGTGGCGCCCAACAAAAGCAAGATTATGAAACGTTTAGGCCTACCAGCGGTGATCGTCGTGTTGACGGTGCTGCATCATCTTGTTGTCGCCCAGTCTACACCCCCGGATACCGTTCAGGTGCAAGTGGATACCCTGCGATGGAAGAATAAACTAAACTTCGCCATCAACCTGAATCAGGCGTCATTTTCTTCAAACTGGAAAGGTGGCGGAATCAATTCCATCGGCATGAACGCCTTATTCAACTATCAGGCTGACTTCCAGGACGGAAGGCGCAGTTGGGATAATGACATTGACCTGGCCTTTGGATTCGTGAACAACTCCGGCCAAGGATATCGTAAGACACTGGACCGAATCTATCTTGATACAAAATTCGGCTACAAACTTTCCGACAGTTGGGGACTGTTCACGGCCCTCAACTTCCTTACCCAGTTTGACAATGGTTACCAATATCAAGGGGATAGCGCAAAACGAATGATCTCTGATGCATTCGCTCCCGCGTTTATTACGTCGACTTGGGGTTTTGAATATCACCCGTCCCAATTTTTTACTATGCGCATCTCCCCATTTGCGCCAAGAATCACCATCGTGAGAAATCCGGAGAGGTTTGTTGCAACGGTCGGGCCTGAACCGTACGGAGTCGTGCCGGGCGAGACGACAAGGATCGAATGGCTTTCGGCACAGTTGCTGGCCGAATTCAACAAGGACATCTTTACTAATGTAAATCTGAAATGGCGGTACCTGTTGTATGCAAACTACGATACACTTCGGGCCCGCACACTTGACCACCGGCTCGATCTCGACCTGGTGGCAAAAGTGAATCGCTTTATCAACGTGAGCGTTGGTGGAATTTTTTTGTATGACTATGACCAGGACACCGATGCGCAGCTTAGTCAGGTGTTCTCTCTTGGATTCCTGTACACGTTTCAGAATTCCGTGACACCGCCAAAGTAGGCTACTCCGCGGTGCCCTGGCCGTCTGCATTACTTACGGTCCCAGAACGGCGGGGGTTCGATCCCTAATGCACGGAGGTATACGTAGCCTTGTCCGCGGTGATGAATTTCGTTGTCAATAAAATAGAGGATGGACCAATACACCGGGCCTTCGTACTGATTGAACACCGCATGTACCTCCTGAAGCCGACCGGCCGGAATTTGCTTCCAATATTCATTGATTTCTTCCGTCGCCGTGTCCCAGAGATC
>CAZIAG010000630.1:0-1850 GCA_964537375.1 uncultured Roseivirgaceae bacterium | reverse complement strand
AGAATGCCTGCCTGTCACGCAGGAGGTCGCGGGTTCGAGTCCCGTCCGGACCGCTTATAAGCCCTTCCAAATCAAGGTGTTATCAATCCCTGTCAATTAATCACTTAAAGATACGGCTAGTGGCCGCGCGTTTTATGATCAGCGCTTTCCGCTTATGTAGATTATTTGCGTACTTTTAGGTGTTCGCGCAGCAAAACGACTGCTCACACCGCTGCAGGTATTCGAAAGGTTGAAACGGGAGAAGTTGGTCAACGATCCACGTTGAAATGATCTTAGCGATGCGGGAGATCCTGATGTTCGTATTCTCCTGGGGTGTTCTGAAGGGGCATAATTCAAAGCGAAATAACGAATAGCATCATTCACACTGTTGGATATCGTTTGTCAACGATACGAAGATTTTGATTGATTGTTCAACCTAACACTAAACCTATGAAACTACGGCAGACCCTTTCGACAGCCGCGATGTTGTCGGCTGTTCTAATTTTTTCCGGATGCTCCGAAGATGATCCCGTCGATGTTCGTGACCAGGCGATGGGAACTTACAATTACACGATGGATATCTATGTCCTGAATGGATCGTCATTGATACCGTTGGAACTGCAGGAAACCGGGACGGTCATCGCAAGTAAAACGGCTCAGGGATTTGAAGTGAAGGAGGGGGGAGAGATCGCATTCGTAGGCTCAAAAATAGCTGAGGCTTCAAACGGATTTACCTTTGATATTGAGACGCAGACGGTGGATGTCGATGGTCAGACGGTTACGGTTGAGGGTTATGATGGCGTCGAGCTTGGCTCGGTCAAATACAATGGCTTTTACGACAGTTCGAAAAAGGAGTTGATTGGATATTTCCAGTTTGATGCGATCCTCGAGGTAGAGGGTGATGAGTTTGAAGTGACTATTGTCATCAAGTTCACCGGCAAGAAGGCCTGAGTCGGCTCCGCGGATGGCCGGTGATTGTTGTCAAGGCCTGATGCGAAGGGCCATGCCCACCTTCCTGGCTATTGATAAGGTATTACAAGTCAAGTAGTTATCGTTGCTCGTTAATCAACAGAATGAATGGTTGGCTTTGCCAGGCAGGGCTTGTTCTCACCCCTTCGCTGGTGTCAGGCTTTTGGATTATTTCCGTACTTTTAGGCACCTCACATCACTAGCTATTTCGTGAGGTCCGCGGCGCGGTTTCCGTTCTGCGGGAAAAGCAGTTGTACCAGACGGGTGTAGCTGCTTTTTGCTTTTTGATGATCGGGCAGGAAGATCTCAAGGCCCGGATCTCCAAGGATATGAGTTTGAGTTAATGTGTTCAAAATGCAGCGCCGTTGCGCAGGCACCTCCCGTCCTTACCGAGTGGCTTTCATGAGCTGATTCACCACCCTTGGAACAGTACCATGAAGGTGCTAAGGCTGCCTTTGTCCGTCTCTGTCTTCTTTGGTTATCCCTCTAAGGCAGATTATGCTGGCCGTCTCGTCTTCGCGTGATAACAGGTGACAAGACCCAAGGTCCGAATTGAAGGAGACGGCGTTTTCGAACCGGATTCCGCCCAGCCAGTCCGTTATCCGTCGAGAGTAACAGTCTACAGCAACCGTCTACAGTCCACCAACTGCACTAACGCGAGGGTTGAGCACAACGTTGAGGCACGGTTGCGGGAATTGGTAGGGTTCGGCAAGAATTCGCACGAAATGGTAAAACTTGGCAAAACTTTGCTCGATTTGGTAAGATTCGGCGAGAACTGGTACGGCTTGGTAAAATTTCGCACGATTTGGCAAGATTTGGCAGGAATTGACTTAGCTGAGTTAGCGATTTTGCGTTCCCTCGCGCTCGAGTAAACACGAATCCCCCTCGAGACCAGACCGGAG
>CAZIAG010000629.1:0-1862 GCA_964537375.1 uncultured Roseivirgaceae bacterium | reverse complement strand
CAACCTGGGCCTGACTCAAGCCACAGGGGAATACATCCTTTTCCTAAACAACGATACCGAAGTCGATCCCGATTTTCTGCAACCCCTGGTCAGCGTTTTTGAGAGTAATCCGAAGGCAGGAGCTGCATCACCAAAGATCCTCTATTTCAAATCAGGTAACCTCATTCAATATGCGGGTAGTACTCGGGTCAACCCTTTCACAGGACGGAGCCGGAGACTCGGCTATCTTGAAAAAGACCGCGGCCAACACGATCGTCTTCGTGAAACCGACCTGACCCACGGGGCTGCCATGATCGTCCCTCGCAGGGTCATCGATGCTGTGGGACCCATGCCTGATTTCTTCTTCCTTTACTACGAGGAGATCGACTGGTGTGAAAGTATCAAACGCGCCGGGTATCGAATTTACTACGTTCCCCAATCAAGGGTATTCCACAAAGAGTCGATGTCAATTGGAAAAAAATCGACACTTAAGACGTACTACATGACACGCAACAGGCTCCTATTCATGCGTCGAAACACCTCAGGCCTGGAAAAAATGCTTTGGATATCGTTTTTCATATTCATTTCCCTACCTAAGAATATTTTGAGCTATGTTTTTCGACGCGATATACCGAACGGGCTCGCTTTTTGGAAAGGAATGATCTGGAACGTTACTCACCAAAACGATGGAAACAAGTCAGGCTTGTTTTTAAGAACTCTATCCCCCGCAAATGAAAATAGGAATTGAGGTACAGCGGCTGTTCAGGAAAAAAAAGTACGGGATTGAAACGTCTTCCCTGCAACTAATTAAGAAGATGCAGGAACTCAACACACATCACCAGTTTGTCATCTTCGCAAGGGACGACTCCGATCGCGCGTGTATCTCTGAATCCAATGCCTTCAGAATCCGAACCGTCGCGGGCCAGTTCTTTATGGATTTCGAACAATTCTTCCTTCCCATTGCCACCCGGGCAGAGGGCGTCGACCTCTTGCATTGCACGGGAAACACGACTCCATACTTTAGCCCTGCGCCTATTGTCCAGACCTTGCATGACATCATTTTCATGGATCCGATTCCACGCAACGACAGCTGGTACCAGAGAATGGGGAATCATTATCGACGAAAGATCGTACCCCTCGTATCACCCCGTAGCAAGGTAATCATAACCGTATCGAACTATGAAAAGGAACGTATCGTAAGCCGGTTGCGAGTAGACGAGAAAAAAGTCGAGGTCGTTTACAACGGCATTAACGAGCAGCACTTCCAGGTGGGTCATGACCCAACGAAACGGCGATTGGTTAGAGAGCGTTATAAGTTGCCGGATCGCTTTATCCTTTTTCTGGGCAACACATCCGGTCGCAAAAACCCGCTCGGCGTGATCGAAGCGTATCTGATGTACGCCGCTAGCTGTGAACGGCCGCTTCCCCTGGTGACGCCCGGCTTGACGCAAAAATTCATCAGTCATGCTTTGCGGAAGCTGAATGCTCCGCATGATCCCTGCCTTTTCGTGACACCGGGATATATCAACGACGAAGACCTTTCCGAGGTCTACAGGTTGTCAAATGTATTCCTTTTCCCTTCGCTCTCAGAGGGCTTTGGGATGCCGGTTATTGAAGCCATGGCATGCGGCACACCCGTCATCACGTCGAAGATTTCATGCATGCCCGAAATCGCAGGCGATGCGGCATTGATGGTTGATCCCCTAAGTCCGCCTTCCATTGCCGACGGGCTGCTGAGGGTATTGAACAATGTTGATTTCCGCCTCGAAAAAATCCAGGAGGGCCTGCTTAACGCCAGACGCTTCAGCTGGACAAAAACCGCAGAACAAGTTCTCTCCATTTACGAAAGAGTCCTCCACCCTGCTTCTGCCCAACAGGAAGAA
>CAZIAG010000628.1:0-1862 GCA_964537375.1 uncultured Roseivirgaceae bacterium | reverse complement strand
GAAGCGAACAAAGATTGTAAAGATGAAAAGTTAACGCGGTTTGTGGACTGGGTCAGACCACGTCGACGGGCCAGGTTGACCTGCCGATGAACTGCGGGCGTCAACCTCAGAGTATTCCCTTCAGCGCGTTGTCCAGATTCTTTCGGAAGAATATTTTAATCGGTGCCTGTTGGCTCACGTGACAGGTAATGATTGAGCCGAGAAAAATGGTCTGGAGGAGGTTGGTGATATCGCGGGTGGATGATGTTTTGGTGATTTCTTTTCGAAAGATTGCTTCCAGGGTAAACTTCTCCAGCATCTGCTCGAGCGAAAGGATCTCGATCTCGTTGATGGCTTCGACGTCAGGAAAGAGCAACTTCTTCTCCTCGCCCTTCACAGGGAACGGCTTGGGTGGTCGTTTGAAATCCGCCAGGTAGGCGACAAGGCTAAGCATTAGTCCGGGATGAGCTTCGCATTCTTCAGCCAGCCGGTCAAGAACGTGATAAATCGCCTGGAGCCCTTCTTTCGGCTTCTGTTTCAGTTCCACCAGCCGCCCGAGACACCAGATCCTGAAGTAGTACAACAGCACGTCCTCCTTTTGCGGAAAATATTTGAAGAACGTGACCTTTGAAATTTTGACCTTCTCGCAGACGTCCTCAACGTAGATGTCGGCAAACGCCTTTTTCCCGACAAGCCGGACGGCGTGCTCCAGCACCTGAACCTTTAGCCTCGCTGCCTTTTCTTTCCTTAAACTCATTTATCCGCGTAAATTACTTGACCTGAATTAATCGTTTTACCCTTACTTAACCAACGGTCCGAAAGGTGAGTTGCATTTTTCCGCTTTTACCCGACAAAAGTCTGGCTGCACGTTTGTTTGGAGCGCTATATGACCGCCCGGCGTTCGGGAAAAATGTTGTAAAATTGTTGAAACCGGCCGGATGTGGTGGCCGTTGTCTTCCGGGACCCGTGATGACCATTCGAATTAACAAAACGCTGCTGGCTGCGTTCATCTTTTGGCCAGCGTTCGCAAATGCTCAATCAGCTGACGAAATTATTGAACGCTTCCGGTCAGCGACATCATCCGCGGTGGAGAAATCGCAAGGCTCGATCGTGTTGAAAGGTGAACTATGCGCCGGGGAACTTTGCTTCCCTTCGACCCTCTACCTCAAATTTCCAAGACGGTTTCGTTTGGAGATGGAAGTATTGAACCAATCCTTCCTCATGATCGGCAACGACTCGCTCAGGTGGGAACACAATCCTCTGGGAAAATCGAAACTTGAACGACTGTCGCCTTCCAACAATTCCCGGGGCGGACCGGGCAACTTCCTGGATTTCATGGGCGGTCGTCTTACGCGGTACAAAGAATTAGGGATTAAGGTTGAACTGCTCGGCAAAGTCCAACTGGATTCCGTCGAGACTTTTCAAATCCGGGCAATCGGTGACAGCTCAACGGTGACGTATTACCTGAATACAAAAAACAGTCTGGTTAACCGAATCATTCGGGGTGACAAGGTTTCCGATTTTAGAAACTACTTCACGGAGAATGGTAATTTATTCCCGCGCTTAATCATCGAACGGTCCGAGAATCAATTGATGATATTTCGATTTGACTCGGTGGCGTTCGACAGACCGCTGGAGGACGACCTTTTCCACATTCCCGATTCAGTACTGAACAAAACCAAAAATGCTGATTACGAGGATATCAAAACCCTGGTCGACAACGGCAATTATGACGAAGCCATTGGCCGCTACAATACCGTGATACGTAAAGAGGGCGGCTCCAGGACCCTGTACAATCTTCGTTGTCTGGCCCATCTCAGAAAAGGCTTTTATTACACCGCTATTGCAGACTTTACACGGGCGCTTGAGTACCAGAACGATGA
>CAZIAG010000627.1:0-1908 GCA_964537375.1 uncultured Roseivirgaceae bacterium | reverse complement strand
GGCGGTATGTCGAATAAAGCATGTCCATTGTCGCTTCCTTTTTAAGCCCTACATTCCTTCAGGTGATTCCAGGGGCCACACCTCCTGATGGTCTCTTCACTTTCAGACTGACGGTTTGGTCATCAGTTGCGGGGATGTGCAAAGCGGAGAAAGGCCGTCAATCTGCCGTCAAGGTAGGTATATTAACCTAATAATTAAGGCGAAATGCTGCTTTTTAGTTCACGCCGTGACCAAAACAGCTCCGCCACTCTTCACGATACGATCGTATTAGGATGGTAATTTAATTGGGTGTACCTTTGTTGTGTCGATTGCGGACAGATCTAATTCACTACTACCGTAGTTTCTTTTTTCTTCCCCGGTTTTTCACTTTGAATTGCGTCAGATTTGGGCTCTGTCGGGCCAAAAGCGTTTAAACGACTTTATGAATGTGATGCCATTCCCAGCGAACGCCTGCGAACGACGCAGGAACATCATATTCATCTTTTTTTATTAACAAAATTATGTCGTTTACAACATTTGATCTTGGGGCGCCCATTTTGGATGCCCTGCGGGAAAAAGGCTATCAGCATCCCACTCCAATTCAACAACAGGCAATTCCCAGCATTCTCGATGGCCGCGATGTCCTCGCGTGCGCACAGACCGGAACGGGTAAGACGGCGGCGTTCTGCCTTCCTATTCTTCGCCGGCTATCGCTAGAAAAAGGCCAAAAGGGAATCAGGGCGCTTATTCTTGCGCCGACCCGCGAACTTGCAATTCAGGTTTCCGATAACCTCCGGTTATATGGTCGCAACCTCAATCTTCGAAGCACTGTGATCTATGGTGGCGTGAGCCAGGTCGGCCAGGTGAAGCAATTGCGTACCGGCGTTGACGTCGTCGTCGCTACGCCAGGTCGCCTTCTCGACCTGGTCAACCAGAAGCTCATTCATCTTAATCGCGTTGAAACCCTCGTTCTTGACGAGGCGGATCGCATGCTCGACATGGGCTTCATTCGTGATATACGCCGGATTATCCAGCATTTGCCGGTTGAACGTCAAAACATCTTTTTTTCTGCGACCATGCCTGATGAAGTTCGTGAACTGGTTTCCTCGATCCTGAAAGATCCGGTTAGGATAGCTATCAGCGATTCAGGCAATCAGCCCAAGATCCGCCAGGGGGTATTTTTTGTCCAGCGTGACCAAAAGCGCGCTCTCCTGCAGCACATTATTTCCGAACATGGAATGGAGAACGTTTTGGTGTTCGCCCGGACAAAACACGGCGCGGACAAGATCGCTAAATTCCTTACCCGTTCAGGAATAGCGGCGGAGGCCTTTCATGGAGATAAATCTCAAAACGCAAGGCAGCGTGCATTGAAGAACTTTAAGAAGAATGTTACGCGGGTTCTTGTTGCTACGGATATTGCTGCGCGTGGTATCGATGTTACCGCGTTGAACTATGTAATCAATTTCGAGTTGCCGGATTCTGCAGAGACATATACCCACCGCATCGGACGTACCGGAAGAGCGGGAACAGAAGGCACGGCATTCTCATTGTGCGATCGCGACGAGAAA
The DNA here is from genome assembly GCA_964537375.1 of uncultured Roseivirgaceae bacterium. Classification (GTDB taxonomy): domain Bacteria; phylum Bacteroidota; class Bacteroidia; order Cytophagales; family Cyclobacteriaceae; genus Chryseosolibacter. The sequence continues at coordinate 361 of CAZIAG010000627.1, read as the reverse complement.
AGTCACCTGAAGAATATTCGACGTATCGCCGCGAATAAACTTGAGGTCATTGAACATCCTTTCATATGATTAACTAGCAGTATTATGTCAATTCAGAAACCACACGCGGTGCGATTTGGCTCCTCTCACCGGAGTTTCGTAACCACGCTCAATGAAAGGGTGAGCGATTATTTTCGGACGAATGGTATCGCAAAACATGGTAATCGCGAGATGCGGATAAAATCCGTCTGCATGTTTGCGGCCTACCTTGTCCCGTATTTTTTGATCGTGACAGGAGTCGTGAGCGCGCCGCTTCCTGTAATCCTTTGTCTTTTTGTCATGAGTTTGGGTTTGGCGGGTGTAGGCCTTTCCGTTATGCATG
>CAZIAG010000626.1:0-1931 GCA_964537375.1 uncultured Roseivirgaceae bacterium | reverse complement strand
TAAATCATTATTCGCTGCCGACAAAAGGCTGCTCTTTGTGCTGCTTTGCCTTTTTACGCTTTTGCTCCTTTTTGTCAGAATTTCCTTTATCGAAAACGAAACGGCCGCCTTTGAGTTTTTACAGGACCGGCCGGAGGGGGCAATCCTGCGGTTTATTAACGGCCTGAAGTACCTGTCGGTTCCCCTCGTGTATGCATGGAAATTCCTGGTCATCGCCTTCGTCCTGTGGGTCGGTTGTTTCATGTTCGGCTACCGGGTAACCTATAGCCAATGCTGGAGCGTGGTGATTGTGTCCGAATTCATATTCCTGGTCCCGGAGATCATTAAGATTGTTTGGTTTATGGTGATCGAAACCGACCCCTCCTACCACGATATCCGCTCATTCTATCCTTTGTCGGCCATTCACCTGGTGAACTACGACGAACTGGAGAAACGCTGGGCATACCCGTTGAGAGCCTTGAACGTGTTCGAACTGGTCTATTGGATACTGCTCGTTTACGGTCTCAATCATTATGTTCGAAAGAGCAAACGGACCGTTTGGGTCATCGTGGCGTGCTCTTATATTCTCATCTTTTTCCTTTGGCTGCTCTTTTACGCTGTGGCTTACAAATGATCTCGTAGACCACCTCCCGGAGGCTGCCGCCGCTGGTCAGCTCATGCCTGTGCACTGTGAAGTTTATTCCTTATTTTCGCGCCTTGAGTTTTTTGCAGACCGACCATGAACCACGACTTTCAAAAGGTTAACAACTTCACTGGCTGGGGTGTATTCTTGATTGCCCTCGCGACGTATTGGATGACCATGGAACCCACGGCCAGCTATTGGGATTGTGGCGAATTCATCGCCATTGCCTATAAACTTGAAGTATCCCACCCCCCGGGTGCGCCGCTGTTCATGCTTCTGGGTCGAATGTTCTCCTTTCTGGCCGGCGATGACGTTACGCGCGTTGCCTACTGGATCAACTTCAGCAGTGTACTTGCAGGGGCATTCACTTCGTTGTTCCTGTTCTGGTCGATTACGCATTTCTCGCGGAAGCTGATGGGCATAAACAAACCTGCCGATGCCAAACCCGAGCAAACATGGACGGTCATGGGCGCGGGGTTGGTCGGGTCGCTTGCATTCACCTTCTGCGATTCGGCCTGGTTTTCCAACGTTGAAGCCGAAGTCTATGCTTTATCATCCTTTTTCACCGCCTTCGTCGTGTGGGCGATGTTGAAGTGGGAGGCCATCGAAGATGAATCAAAAGCCAATCGTTGGCTTATCATGATTTTCTATATGATGGGCTTGTCGATCGGTGTTCACCTCCTCAATCTCGTGACGATCCCGGCCCTTGCCCTCATTTACTATTTCAAAAAATACAAGCCGGGCGTGTGGGGCATCATCTGGACCATGATCCTTAGCCTCCTGATTATCTTCTTCATCAACAACCTGATCATCCCGGGGCTTCCCTCGCTGGCTGGTGCCTTTGAAATATTCTTCGTCAATACAATGGGTCTGCCCTTTGGTTCGGGCGCGCTCTTCTTTGGCGTGGTGCTGATCTCCGCCCTGATCTGGGGCATCATTTGGTCACATCGCCGCTACCGGCCGGTGTTGAACACGTTCCTCATTTCAACGGCTTTTATCCTTATTGGATACTCGTCCTACGCAATGATTGTCATCCGATCGAACTTCAATCCCCCGATCAATCAGAACGATCCTTCCGACGTTATGAGCTTCGTAAGCTACCTCAAGCGTGAGCAATACGGCAGCCGCCCGCTGCTATATGGACAATATTTCACAGCACGACCGATCCGCTATGATCGCGGTGCCCCGATCTATGTAAAAGGTAAAGACAAATACGAAATTGCCAACTACCAAATTTCACCGGTATACAGGAAAGAAGATCAAACGTTCTTGCCGCGCATTTGGAGCAACTCGGAAAGCCATCCTGCGA
>CAZIAG010000625.1:0-1951 GCA_964537375.1 uncultured Roseivirgaceae bacterium | reverse complement strand
ACCATTCCTATGATGAAAGTACTCGTTCTTTCCTTCGCTGTTGTCCTGGCTCCCGCTATAGCCAGCGGCCAAGTCACCGATCGCGTCGGCTCAGAAATTCACCATGACCTTGCCCCATTCAAGAAGATCGTCGCTTCTCCACGCATACACCTGGTACTGGAGGAAGGTGACCAGGAAGGGATCCGGTTGGTTTATGATGGAATATCAGCCGATAAGATCAACGTGCGCGTGAGCGGCAAGACGCTCTACCTTTTCCTGGACGGGGCCCGCACCTTTGAAAAGTCCCGACATCGGAAAAAGCATCGGTACTTCAGGACAGACATGTATAAGGGGGTCTCTGTGACCGCCTATGTCACTTATCGATCGCTCGAGTCACTCGAAATCAGGGGCGACCAAAAAGTCACTTGCCACGGCGAGATCAAGGCAGGGAAGTTTCGTCTTCGGTCATACGGTGAGAATGATATCCGGCTTGCTTCCCTCACCACCGATTACCTGAAAGTGTCTCTTTACGGGCAAAATAAAGTGAAGATCAAGGAAGGGCAGGCTATCGAACAAAAATATAACCTCTTTGGTGACAATGAGGTGAACACTCGTGACGTGCAGAGCGACTACACTGCAGTCCGTATTTTTGGCGACGGAAACATGATGATCAACACGCGGGAAGAATTGATGTTGTCTGCATTCGGAAGTCCAACCATTCACCTTGACGGTGGGCCTGCAATAGACAAACGCTGGGTGTTTGGCTCCGCCAAGATCCGAACGGAGCGTTAACGAGGCATTTTCCATATACTCTTTGATCGCTAGCCCTGGCCGGGCTTTCTTTTTACTCACCCGCGTGCAACATTCCCTCAGTCACGAGCCGCGTACGCTAAACCATTCTCGCCAAAGCCCATCATCCGGCTGAATTTGATGTGGATTCGCCCACGGTGGCGCATCCAATAACAAAAACAATAGGTTATGAAAACACGAAAACCACTGCTGATTGGGCTGATGATCGTCGGCGCGACGGCATTAATGGCGTTTTCGCTTGGTTCGATGAAAACGCGAAAAGATAACAGCACCTTTGCAATACCCAAAGGTTGCGTTTATCGTACGATCATGGGCGAAGAGTCATCAGAAGGCGCCTCAACTTACAAAACACCTGCGCATGTTCAGCGATCCGTAGCCATGGGATTAAAATGGCTGGCAGGAGCCCAGCACCGGAATGGTGGATGGGGCGCAGGGTCGCACAACCGTCAGGATATTCGAGACCCACACGCCGTACAGACGGACCCTGCCACTACAGCGATGGTAGCTATGGCCTTGCTGCGTAGTGGAAGTACACTTACATCTGGCGAATACGCTGCTGAGCTTCGCAGGGCGCTCAACTTTCTGCTCGAGTCGACGGAGACCGCTCCGGCATCCGCGTTGAACATCACGGAAATTACCGGCACACAGATCCAGACCAAACTCGGCGCGAATATCGACGTGATCCTTGCTGCCCAGTTCTTTTCAAACATCCTTGAAAACGCGAAACACGACCCTGCGCTGGCACGCCGTATAGAAGCTGCGTTGAACAAATGTGTCGCCAAAATACAGCGGGCACAAAGCGAGGATGGAAGTATACGCGGATCTGGTTGGGCTGGAGTGTTACAGTCGTCCTTTGCCACAAACGCCCTGGAAGCAGCACAAGCTCGAGGAGCCGAAGTTGATGATGAATTACTCAAGCGCGCCAGAGAATTTCAGAAAAACAACTACGATCCGACTACAGGCAATGTAAATACAGATATGGGCGCCGGCATCATGCTCTATTCGGTCACCGGCTCGGCGCGGGCCAGTGCGAAAGAAGCCCGCAAGGTGAAGGAAGAAGTTGAGAAAGCCAAACGCGATGGGCGCATTGCGGCAGACGCGCCACCCTCCGCAGAGACGTTGCAAGAGATTGGTTACGATCGCGACGAAGCGCTGCGGTATT
>CAZIAG010000624.1:1288-1954 GCA_964537375.1 uncultured Roseivirgaceae bacterium | reverse complement strand
TGTTTCAATGTCCACGCCAAAACCAAAAGAATTGAAATACGGGTTGTTCTCCGGCACGTTAAGGCGATAAAAGTACTCGCCGGTCAGGGCGACACTGCGCGTCAGCTTGATACGACCACCAAAGCCCACGGCGAACTGATCATTGTCTTCAAACGCCTGGTCCACAGCGTTCTTATGGATCATGGTTGGCGTCACCTGCAGTGAGAACGACGGGCTAAACTTCCGCGCGATCATCACCTGCCCAACGTAGGCAAGTCTGTCGATGTTCTCGAATCCGTCGGGAACATTCTCCTTCCTGGGGGACCCGCGATACGCAGCTCCGCCAAGCAGGGTGACGGTGACGGGGAAGTTCCGCGCCCCCGAGCTTTGCCTCAAGAGCTTGTACTTGATGTAGCCGTCGGTAGTCTTATCTACCGAATTCCGTCCGAGGCTGACGCTCATAAAGTTGGTGACGCCGTAATCGAGACCGTAGCGCACGTAGGCATTGTCGAGACCAAACATTTCGTACAGGCCGCCGTTGATCTCCCCAAACCGATGAGCGAAGATAAACTCGAGCGTCCCCTTAGGTTTTTGCTCGATGGTGTGGCCGTTCACCAAACGCGTACCCTTGAAGGTCTGGAATGCGTAGTCCGTGTCCTGCGCCTGAGTCTTTTCGAGTTCCTTCAT
>CAZIAG010000624.1:0-1278 GCA_964537375.1 uncultured Roseivirgaceae bacterium | reverse complement strand
TTCATCAGGTCATCCTGCGCAAAAGATGCCAGGGCACACGTAACAAGAATAAGTGTCGATACCCGTTTCATATTTGGTCTATAAGCGTAATTAACTCCTGCTCTTACCTCCTTGGCGTGTTTTGCCACACAATTTGTGGAAATTTGAATGTTGTATCAGCAAGCTGCACCCTGAATTTAGCCTTCAAATGCACTTTGTTATTTTTTAACTCCGGTGTGCCGGGGATGTTGAATACGACGGATCATCAGCAGTCTAAGATTGGGGTTCATACGTAAACTCCACCGTCACTTCCACCTGCTCGGCTATGTTCTGCCACAAGATCTGTGGGATGGTAATTTCGTAGTCTTCCAATTTAACGATGAATTTCGCTTTCATGATCAGGTTGTCTCCCTTGCGTTCAACGGTTCCGGGTATTCTCACATCCCGCGTACGCCCGTGAATAGACAGCTTTCCAACGGCCGTGGCCTGCTGCAGTCCTTTCGCATTGGGATCAAAGTTTTCCAGTTTCCCCTGGAAAGTCGACCGGGGATACTTTTCAGACTCCATGTACTTTTCATTGAAATGCTCCTTCATCAGCGATTTCGCAAACTGGAACTCGTTGATGGGAACAGAAAACACAATCTCCCCAGACCCGGAATCAAAGATGCTTGATGCCCTGGTATTGTCAGCGGTGATATCTTCGAGGGTGGCATCCGAGAAGAACTTGATGTACGATTTTTCAATCACGTATTTCTGGCCATAGCTGAGCAGGGCAGAAACACAAAGGACGACGGCCAACAACGTTTTTTTCATCACTCAATCAGTTTGTGACTATCAATTATGCTGTGCACCCTGATCGGTCCAGCATACAATCTTGTTGATTTCTTCCTGGCTTAGAGGCCCCTGCGGACTTCCATCCGGCGGCATGATCCGGTTGAGCACGTAATTGCGGACGTTCCCGTCTCTCGCACCTTCCTGAAATGTTGCGAAATCGTTCCAGTTGGGAATATCCGGGTTCGAGCCATGGCAATCGGTTATTGCGCATTTGCGGGTGATGATGGGATGAACGTCCTGTGCGAAACTAACCGGCTCATCGGGACATGTGAACGAAGGAAAGTCATGACTAACACAAGCTTCATTCAAAACACCGAGTGCAGTCACGAGCAAAAAAGCGGACACAATTGATCTTGTTTTCAGCATACTGGGAAAATAACCAAATCAGGTTATCACAAAGATGGGCGCAATGCTGAATGCAGTCGGATAGGGCCTCGTCACGGATTGTGCGACAGGCTGGCTGCC
>CAZIAG010000623.1:0-1955 GCA_964537375.1 uncultured Roseivirgaceae bacterium | reverse complement strand
GAAGGTGTCGTGGAAAACGGGACAGCCAAGAACATCAGGGGTACGCATTATAGAATTGCCGGAAAAACCGGAACGGCACAGATCCTGGAGAATGGAAGGTACACCAAGAAATACATTACCTCATTTGTCGGATATTTTCCCGCTAACAAACCGCGTTACAGTGCTATAGTGCTTATCAAGAATCCAAGGGGATGGTATCAGTACGGTAGCAATGTGGCCGCACCTGTATTTAAGGAGATCGCTGACAATATCTATGCGCGAGACATTAGCCTACACGAACCAATGCCAACCGTGGAAGCGAAATCCGACGTGTTCCCCGTGATCCGCGGGGGCTTCAGGGAAGAGCTCGCCATGCTTTGCGAGGAACTTGCAATCGCTAACAAGGCGCTCACCGATGAACAATGGGTACGTTCGGTAAGGGCAGGTGATGAGGTCAACTGGAAGAAAAATATTCTCGGAAAGAACATTGCCCCCGACGTGCAAGGCATGACGTTGCGCGACGCAATCTATCTGCTCGAGTTGGCGGGACTGAAGGTTTTATACGAAGGGACCGGGCGCGTGCAAAAGCAGTCGCTGCAACCAGGCGCAAGGATTAGTAAAGGAGATAGAATCTACATAAAGCTGGGATAGATGAACCGTGAGTTGAAGGACATATTATACCGGGTTTCCCTAACCGCCACATACGGGGATATGAATCTTCAGGTGAGCGGCATTGCCTCCGATTCGCGCAAGGTGAGCCAGGGATTTATGTTCGTTGCGGTGAAGGGAACGGTTTCCGACGGCCACGAGTTCATTGGCAAAGCCATTGACCGTGGCGCTGCGGTAATCGTATCCGAGCAACTCCCTGATTCGATCAGGGAATCGATCACCTACGTCACGGTAAAGAACAGTGCACAGGCGTTGGGTATTATCGCTTCCAACTATTTTGGAAATCCTTCAGAGAAAATACGTCTTGTCGGTGTGACGGGTACAAACGGCAAAACAACCACGGTCACGTTGTTGTATCAACTGTTCAGTGGACTTGGTTATCGGACAGGTATGATCTCGACGGTCGAGAACAGGATCATCGATCGTATTGTCCCTTCTACCCATACCACGCCTGACCCGATTGCCCTGAATTCTTTGCTCAAAGATATGGTCGAGACCCAATGCACTCACGCCTTCATGGAAGTGAGCTCTCATGCCGTCGAACAAGAGCGTATTGCAGGGGTGAAATTCTACGGTGCCGTCTTCACCAACATCACCCACGACCACCTCGACTATCATAAGACATTTGAGAACTACATCAAGGCCAAGAAGAGGTTCTTTGACGGTTTGACTTCTGATGCATTTGCACTGATAAATGCGGACGATAAGCGTGGTATGGTGATGGTGCAAAATACGAAGGCCAGGAAACATTCCTTCGGTCTCAAGAAGATGGTTGATTTTAAAGGAAAGATCATCACTAATTCTATCGAGGGGCTGGAACTCGAGATAGAGGGAAAGAGCGTGTGGTTCAAGATGATTGGTGACTTCAACGCGTACAACTTGCTTGGCGTTTATGGCGTTGCGGTTTTACTCGGCGAAGACCCGGACGAAGTGTTGACACGTCTTTCGAGTTTGAAAGGAGCCCCGGGCCGTTTTGAATTGGTTTCGCCTGGCTCCCGTTTTACTGCGATCGTTGACTATGCGCACACACCTGACGCATTGAAGAACGTGCTCGAAACCATCGGTCATTTTAGAACCGGACAAGAACAGGTGATTACTGTGATAGGCTGCGGAGGAAATCGCGACAAGACAAAACGTCCGTTGATGGCGTCGATTGCTTGTCGATTGAGCGATAGGGTCGTGTTTACCTCCGACAACCCGCGCGATGAAGATCCGATGGACATCATCCGGGATATGCAGACCGGCGTTATGCCGACCGAGGCCCGCAAGACTATTGTACTGGCTGATCGGGAAGAGGCGATTAAGAC
>CAZIAG010000622.1:0-1957 GCA_964537375.1 uncultured Roseivirgaceae bacterium | reverse complement strand
ACAAGTACGGCTGTAAGGAATCGCTTGTCGATGCGATTCGTCGCGCTACCGATATCATGATTGCCGGAAAGGTGGCTGTCGTCGCAGGTTATGGTGACGTCGGCAAAGGTTCAGCAGCCTCGCTGCGCGGGGCCGGAGCTCGCGTCATCGTTACTGAGATCGACCCGATTTGTGCGCTGCAAGCGGCGATGGATGGCTATGCCGTAAAGCGAATGGACGAAGCCGTCAAGGAAGCAGACATCGTGGTAACGGCGACTGGAAACTTCGGAATTGTCGTAGGCCGGCATTTTGAGGCAATGAAGGATAAAACGATTGTTTGCAACATCGGTCACTTTGACAATGAAATTGATGTAGCGTGGTTGAACAAGAACGCCACACGCGAAGAGATAAAGCCGCAGGTCGATCTTTACACGCTGAAGAGTGGTCGCCAGGTGATCTTGTTGGCAGAGGGACGTCTTGTGAACCTCGGGTGCGCTACGGGCCATCCGTCGTTCGTGATGTCGAATTCATTCACGAATCAGACGCTTGCTCAGATCGAGCTTTGGAATCACGCCGACAAATATGAAAAGAAAGTGTATATGTTGCCGAAACACCTCGATGAGAAGGTAGCCCGGCTTCACTTGAAGAAGATTGGTGTCGAACTCGATACCCTTAGCCCGGAACAGGCGAAGTATATCGGGGTGAAAGTGGAAGGGCCGTTCAAACCCGACTACTATCGTTATTGATACACAAAAATAGTAAAAGCCCGGTTCCGCCGGGCTTTTTTAATATCTGCTTTCACAACCGCTGATCGTTTCCTATCTTTACTATACTTTTTGAACTATTCGTTACACTACTTTTTTACCTGATGAAGTGTACAATCGCTTTCTTGGCGATCCTGTTTTTTTCGTCAAGCACGCCCAGTCCGGAAAGCCAGGTCGAATTCGTCTGCGCCAGGACACACAAGTCATCCAACGTCTGTTACTACAACTTCGTTATCGATGGGGTAAAGTACAGCTATGCCGATGCGGGTTGTCGTGAGATGAAAAAGAAGGATCAATTGATTGAGAAGGTTAAGTCGGGAAAGATCGCCCTCGTGCGCGATTGGAAGATCGACTGTCCCGGCACTCCTCAGTGAACGAGCACTGACCTCTCGATGCCTTCCAGGGATTTGCCCTTGGTTTCGGGGATTACTTTCCATGCGAATACCCCGTGCAGGATCATCATCACCGCAAAAAACAGGAACGAGTAAAATCCTCCGTTCTCTTTATCGGCAATTACCGGGAATAGCCACGAAACACCGGCCGCCATAATCCAGTGAGTGAAACTTCCCAGTGTCTGTCCGCGTTCCCGGACCTTGTTCGGAAATATCTCTGCCATGAAGACCCAGATTACGGCGCCCTGCGAAAAGGCAAAGAAGGCAATGAAGCCGACGAGGTAAAGCATAACAAAGTACCCGCCAAATTGGCCCGTGTAAAAAGTGTAAGCCACCAGGCCGAGGCAAACCACCATACCGACAGAGCCAGTTATGAGCAAATTCTTTCTGCCAAACCGGTCAATTACCGAGATAGCCAGGAGGGTAGCAAGCATGTTGGTGACGCCAATCGATACAGCCTGGAGTAAGGCCGTGTCCTTGGCCAGGCCGGTCATTTCAAAAATGCGCGGTGCGTAGTACATGATCGCATTTATCCCGGACAACTGGTTGAACATGGCCAGCAGAATCACGTACATGATGGGCCGATTGTACTTTCCGCTGAAAAGGCTTTCCCGCTCTTCGCCAACCGACTTCACCGAGAGACGTATACTCTGCAACGCCGTTTCGACTTCCGGTTCCCCAATGGCGCGGAGTACCTGCTCTGCTTCGTTGTCGCGACGACGTTTTACCAACCATCTTGGACTCTCAGGAACGAAGAAGACCAATACAAAGAATAACAACGAGGGGAATGCTTGAACGCCCAACATCCACCTCCAGGATTCC
>CAZIAG010000621.1:0-1973 GCA_964537375.1 uncultured Roseivirgaceae bacterium | reverse complement strand
CAACCTTTTCGCCGTTCAGCCAGTGCACCACCTTGTTGCCATCAACCACCAGGCGAGAATAATTCCATTGCCCCGCCGGGTTGGGTTTCGTTTCTTCAGCGGGGACATGCATATCGTAGTTCGCGGCCGTCCGCTGCGTTTCAGCAAGCACACCCGGGTAGCCGATGTCGTCGATAAGCTGGTATTCAGGACCAGAAAAGTAGGGCTGGTCAAATTCCTCGCTTACGTGAAACATGACACCGCTATTGCCCTGGTAGGAGATCTTCCATTCAAATGCCAGTTCAAAATTATCATAGGTGGCGAGCGTGATCAGGTCCGCGCGATGTTCGGCGCTATCGAACGGTTTGCAATGCAAGAGGCCGTCGACCACTTCCCAGCTATCGGCCTGCCTGTTCTTGAAAGTTCGCCACCCGTCAAGGTTTTCCCCATTAAACAACAACACCCAGCCTTCGTTCGTTTGTGTTTCCGTGAGCACATTCTCCGTTGACCGAGTCGTGGTTTCTGCGGGGGAATTTTTGCGCGAGTCGCACGCGAACAAAAGCATGACGAGAACAAGATAGGCGAGTCGGATCATAGAAAACTTGTTGACGATGTAGCCTGATTCTGGGATCAGAATATTTTACCGGGGTTGAGGATGCCGTTGGGGTCGAATACCTTCTTGATGCCGCGCATGAGTTCGAGGTTCATCTCCTTCATGGCGATGGGCATGTACGGCCGTTTAGCGATACCGATTCCGTGCTCACCGGAGAGTGTTCCACCAAGCGACACCGTCAGCTTGAATATTTCACCGATACCCTCAACCACTTTCGTGTCCCAATCTTCGTCGCTAATCGATTCTTTCAGGATATTCACGTGGAGGTTGCCATCGCCGAGGTGACCGTAGCAAACCGAGTTGAAGCCGTATTGCTTTCCGATCTCCTTGATGCCGACGATCAGTTTAGGGAGGTTGGCTCGCGGAACCACTACATCCTCTGATCGTGTCAGGGAATATGCGTTAACGGCAGGGGAAATGTTCTTGCGTATTTTCCAGAGCTCTTCCTTTTGCGCTGCCGTGTCTGCGAACAGGACTTCTCCCACCTGGAACTGCTCCGCGACCGACATTACTCGCTCTGCATCGCGCATAAGCGTTTCGTCGTCGTTCCCGTCAAGTTCACAGAGGAGGTATGCATCCATATTTTCCGGAAACGGCGTAGTTACTTTCGCCGCGTAGATTTTTTCACAATAGTCAATCGTCTTAAGGGCTGCTTCGCGTTCAAAGAACTCCATCCCTGAAGGCTGCAGTCCCGCCCTGAAAATCTCTGCAATACATTTGCAGGCCTCTTCGTTGGATACGAAGGGAATAAGCAAGAGGACGTTCTTCTGGGGGTAGCCCCGTAATTTGAAGACGATCTTGGTGATGATACCCAGGGTCCCTTCACTGCCGCACATGAGTTGTGTGAGGTTATAACCCGTGGAGTTCTTCAGGACGTTTGCACCCGTCCAGATAATTTCGCCGTTGGGAAGGACGACCTCAAGGTTGATAACGTAGTCGCGGGTAACGCCGTATTTTACAGCCTTTGGACCCCCGCTGTTTTCGGAAACATTTCCGCCGATGAAACACGATCCGCGACTGGCGGGATCGGGAGGATAGAAAAGGTTCTTCTCCCTGACGGCCTGTTGAAATACTTCGGTTATGACACCAGGCTCTACCGTTGCCTGAAGGTTGAGTTCGTCGATATTGATGATGCGGTTGAACAGCTCCATAGAAATAACGACGCCCTTGTTAACAGGGAGCGCTCCGCCGCTGAGACCGGTGCCTCCACCCCTCGGGGTGACAGGAATACGATGTTCGTTGCAGAGCTTCATGATTGCACTGACTTCCTCAGCGGTGCGTGGCTTGAGCACAACATCGGGAAGAAATGAATAGTCCTCTGTTTCGTCGTGCGAATAGTCATAGCGCTTTTCGGGATCGACAACTACGTTGGACGTGCCGA
>CAZIAG010000620.1:0-2001 GCA_964537375.1 uncultured Roseivirgaceae bacterium | reverse complement strand
AAAAAATGCCTACCATTGGGTTAAAGCGAATAACGTTAACGTTACCCGCAGGCGAATAAGTGACTTGTATGATAAACTGAGCAGGGAATGACAACGGCAAATGAAAATCAGCGCAGTCATACCAACATATAACCGGGCGGACTCTTTACAGCAGACACTCCAATGCCTCGTTAACCAGACTCGGCCGCCCGATGAGACCATCGTCGTTGACGCGAGCACCGACACAACGGCCGCCGAACGTATCGGGAAGGCTTTCCCGTCTGTGATCTGGATCTACGAAAAGCCCTCCGTTTGCCGGCAGCGGAACCGCGGCATCCAGGCGGCGAAGGGTGACTGGATACTCTTGTGCGACGACGATATCGAGTTGCCCGACAACTACATCGCCGAACTTGAACGGTATGTTCGCGAAGTGCCGCAATGCGGTGCGGTAGCCGGAAGGCTCCAACAGTTGTCGGACGGAAATTGGACGGACCAGTATCCGATCAATAGTTTCCGGACCTTGCTTTGGGTGTATTTGTTTCAACTACCCATCTGGGGCACGATCTCCGAGGTCAACACATCCAAATTGTTTCGCCCAGTGCTGACAAAGGTCCGGCGTTTCTATTCGAAGCGGTCAAATCATTTTTCCCGCGCAGGCTGGCCGGTCATAACCAATTGGCAAGAACCCGTCTTCACGACAACCCTCTATTCACTGGGTGCCAACCTCATTAAGAAGGATTGGTTGCTTCAAACTCCATATGATGAAGTGCTCGACCCCAACGGCATCGGCGATAACTTTGGAGTAGCGCTTGGTTTCCCTGCTCCGGTTCATGTCATCACATCCACGTACGCGCGGCATCACAAATTAGGGTCAAATCGCCTGGAGGAGGGAATCGTCTATTTTCGGCGCGTGTTGGCGTTGCACTATTTTATCAAGCGCAGTGGAAAATTTCCGAAAAGCACGGCGGCGTTTCTTGCGTGGTCATTGTTTGGAAGCCTGATCGGATTTCTTTTCAGGGGTGACTTGAAAAAAGCCCGGGCGGCACGTAGCGCCTTGCTCATCATTTTATTCGGAAACAATCCTTACCTCGAAGGCGCTAAGCATGGTGAGACTTCTGTTCAGCCTACGTATTGACCTGAATCACTCGATTTCGATTGAACCTCCACGATACGCGCGTCGGCGAGAACGAAATACCTCGATGCGTAATCCCTGACTGCGGAATCGTGCGAGGCCACTATTGCCGTCACTCCTTTCGAAGTCAGCGTTCGCAATGTGGAAAGTACATTGCGTTTTGACCGTTCGTCAAGGTGATTCGTCACTTCATCCAGCAAAAGCACATCGGGTCGTCGATAGAGAGCTCGGGCAAGTGCAAGCATTTGTCGTTGACCGCCCGAGACAGCCAGGCCGTGGTCACCCACCAACGTGTTCTCTTTCATCGGAAGTCGGCGGACAAAATCGCTGATTCCCGCTTCGTCCAATGCCATGAACACGCGGTGGCGATCCACCTCGCCCGGTGGCTCTCCAAACGCCACATTCTCAAGAATGGTACCCTGAAACAGGGTCGGACTCTGCGTAACCAGTCCAATCCGCTTTTGCCATGAAAGAATATTCCCTTGTACAAGCGTCACATCATCGACACGAATCTCTCCTTCGTAGTTGTCGATCAGGCCGCACAGGACGTTGAGCAACGTGGTCTTTCCCGCACCCGAGGTGCCGCTCAACAACACAAAATCCCCTTTGTTAACCCGAAAATGGATATCGTCGAGCAATGGCCGACTGTCCTGGCCAGAATACCGGAATGTGAGGCCGAACACTTCGACCTTTTGAAGAAAGGTTATGTCGCTTGCGATCGGGGGATCGAATGCGGTACCTTGAAAACTCTGCGCAATTTCATGCACCGAATAGCCGTGGGATTGAATGTTCGCCACGCTCACAAACATGCGGTTGAGGGAAGGAATTATCCGGTATAGGGCAAGGGTAAGCAGGCCAAGCAGAATGATCATTTCTTCGGGCTCATTCGA
>CAZIAG010000619.1:0-2009 GCA_964537375.1 uncultured Roseivirgaceae bacterium | reverse complement strand
AATCTCCTTCTCTTCACTGCGGGCGAAGTAGCCCAGCAACTGCGACATAAACCGCGCGCCGAAATCTTTAAATGCCAATGTCGGCCCGTGGAAGAGCTCCACCGCAAATACGCCGGTGTCGACGGGCACTACAGGCGCCTCAAAAGCCACGGCATGACGGACGATACGTTCCAATTCGGCCCGCGGCACCGCATTCCCCAGGAGGCTGGACGCCACGGTCAGCGCGATTTCATGAAACTCCATCTCCGGAAGTCTGCGAAAAAAGTCTGTTGGCAATGAAGGGATCGCTTCGGGCATATAGAGACCGCCATCCGGCGCCAATCCCTTCACGACGGCTTCCTTCAGGCTTGCTCGCAGGGCTTTGTTATTTGTACTGTAGAAGTTCATTTGGATGAGGAAATAATTCGTGCGCCTCCACAGTTGATGCGGGAGACATAAACATCACTTTCGAGTCGAAGTTCTTTGAACACTTCCCGGATAGCGTACCCTGAATTAACAGCTACCTCGTGTTGTGCCGACAACGCAAAGACGGTCGGACCTGATCCGGAGATGCCGCTGCCCAGGGCGCCGGCGTCACGAGCTTTTGCCTTGATGAGGTCAAAGCCGGGGATGAGCAGCGAACGCGCCGGTTCGGCGACAACGTCCTGAATGGATCTGCTTATCAGTGCATAGTCTGTCTTCAAAAGACCAGCAACCAACCCTGCGATATTACCCCATTGCTTTATGGCATCCTTCAACGGAATGGCGGTGCGAAGGATACGACGGGATTGTTCGGTCTTGAGTTCAATATGAGGATGGACCAGCGTACAGAATAAGTCTTCCGGTACAGGAATATCCACAACATCGAGCGGGTCGTAGTCGCGGATAAGCACGAAACCTCCGAGCAGGGACGGCGCGGCGTTATCGGCGTGTGCAGATCCGCATGCGACGCGTTCGGCCTCCATAGCAAATGGCAGAAGTTCTCGTCGCGTCAGACGGTCACCGGTCAGGTGGTTGATCGCAAGCAGTGCGGCGGCGGCACTTGCGGCGCTCGAACCCATGCCACTCCCCAGCGGAAGATTCTTCTTCAGCACAATACTGACTCCCATATCGTTGTTGGTAAATTCAAGAAATTTCCTGACCGCCACGCCCGCCGTATTGCGTTCTGCATCCCGCGGTAACCTGCCGTTGTCTCCGATAATATCGGTGATCTCTATGCCGGGTTCATTTCGAAGCGAGACGGTTACCTCGTCGCCCGGGTTATCCACGGCAAATCCGAAAATATCGAATCCACAGGAAACGTTGGCGACCGTTGCGGGAGCCATTGCCGTTGCAGTAGTTAATTTGCTTTTCATTGTTGGTCGGATATCAACGGCCATAATGTCCAATGCGAATAATGTCAGCAAAAACGCCCGCGGCCGTCACATCGGCGCCGGCACCGGGTCCGCGAATTACCATCGGGCGGTCGTGATACCGTTCGGTGGTCAGAAGGATAATATTATCACTTCCTTCGAGCGCGTAAAAGGGATGATGAGGTCCGACGGTACCGAGTTCGACGTTAACCTTACCTTGGGCGAGTACGGCTTTGTACCTCAACCGTTCATTTCGTTTTTCCGCATCAGCGCGAAGTCGTTCAAAGGTATCATCATGTGCTTCCATCCGCTTAAGAAATTCTTCGCCGGACAAATTACCGGCGCAGTCGCGAGGAACGAGGTTTTGAACATACACATCCGATAATTCGAGTTCGTGACCGGCTTCCCGGGAGAGGATCAGCATTTTTCTAGCGACATCCATACCGCTGAGATCGTCGCGTGGATCCGGTTCCGTGTAGCCAAGCGCCTTTGCCCTCTTGACCACCTCACTAAATCGCAGGCCTTCACGGAACGAGCTGAAAATGTAGTTAAGTGTTCCGCTCAGCACAGCCTCAATTCCGATAACCTTGTCGCCACTGAGCAACAAGTCATTCATCGTATTGATAACCGGCAGTCCGGCACCGACGTTCGTTTCGAAAAGAAACGTGGCTCCGCTAG
>CAZIAG010000618.1:0-2029 GCA_964537375.1 uncultured Roseivirgaceae bacterium | reverse complement strand
AATGTCCAGGACAATTACCTGTAGACTGGCGGTTTACCGTTTTGAAAACCATTCACTGCTTCCCGTCGGGGAACAATTCCCGAATCATTTTCCAGACGAGGTCGGACTCGAAACCTTTTTGAATGGCAAATTTGGATAGCTTGTCGCGCCGAACGTAAATGTTTGGCTCATCAAGAGCGGCGTGTTGCTTTTTGAGAATGCCGCTCAGGGTTTGAACATAAGCCTGTTCGTCGATCTCCGTAAGGGCGAGTTTGATGCATCCGGTTGAAACGCCCTTGGTTTCGAGACCCTGAATGATCTTCAACCGTCCCCACTTTTTTATTCGGAATTTGCCACCGACAAAAGCGCGGGCAAAGCGCTCTTCGTTCAAGAAGCCCTCTTCAATCAATTCTACGACGACTTGGTCAACCTCGTTTGCTGACAAGCCGTATGAAAATAATTTTTCACGCACCTCTCGATGGGCGCGTTCCTGGTAAGCGCAGTAGCGCCGAATCTTCTTTCGCGCTTCATCGATCGAAAACCGCTTCTCCATTTCGGGTCTTCCTAACCCTTCAAGAGGCCTTTGTTCCTAAGAACGGACATTAAGAATTTTCGTTCGTTCTCTGTATTAAAGATCTTGAATGGCAAGTGGATGAGGTGGGCTTTGCTAAGGAATAGCGCAAAGAAGTCTTTCCCCACGGTGGCGCTTTTGATCTGATCCCATTTGACGGGCATTCCCTCACGAGGGCTCTTTTTCATCAGGATTTGTTGACTACTGATTTCATAGGAAAATCGTTCGAACAACATTTGGCCTTGTTCCAGTTGAGTAACTCCGTAAAATTGGATCCACCAGAAAAGCATATAAAGCCCCAGGCCAGTGAACGCGCCGATAAACCACCAAATGCTGGGGATCCATACATAGCCGAGACAAATGGTCACAGCGGCAGTCAGCGCGATCCATCCTTGCTTTTTCATGATGTGGCGGAAGGCAATTCCCCGGTAAACCTTTTTGTCGAGTCGATAGTTTTTTGTTCTAACAATCATAACGTTAATGCTTTTCTCCTCCTTCCGGAAGGCTAGGGGCAACAGCTTTGAGACTGAGGTCGAGTATGGGTGCAGAGTGGGTCAATGCTCCAAGGGAAATGTAATCTACGCCGCACTCGGCAACCTGGCGAAGGTTCGCTTCGGTGATGTTTCCGCTCGCCTCGGTCGGGAAGCGGCCATTTATCATCGAAACAGCCTCCCTAATGGTGGCGATGTCCATATTGTCGAGCATGATCACGTCAACATGTCCCGCCTCCAACACCTGCTGTACCTCCGAAAGGTTACGCGTCTCAATCTCAATCTTCAGCGATCTTCCGGTGGCGCGAAGATAATCGTTTGTGCGTTTGATTGCTTCCGGAATTCCGCCGGCCATATCAATATGGTTATCCTTAAGCATAATCATGTCGTACAAGCCGATGCGATGATTTTGCCCACCGCCGATAACGACCGCCCACTTCTCTGGCAGCCGAAAATTGGGTGTTGTCTTGCGTGTATCCAGCAGTTTCGCTTTTGTCCCCTTGACGAGGTCCACCATACTGCGCGTTAATGTAGCGATGCCGCTCATTCGCTGCATGCAATTCAGTACCAACCGTTCAGCTGTGAGGATAGATCTTGCGGGTCCGCTTACGTCAAAGGCGACATCGCCCGGCGACACATCCGATCCGTCAGATAGGAAAACCTGTACGTGAAGCCGCTCGTCGACGAAATGGAAAATCTTCCGGGCCAGCTCGACTCCTGCGAGGATACCTTTGGACTTTATCCGCAAGCTGGCTCTGTGGATCGCCTCCTCTGGAATACAAGCCAGGCTTGAGTGGTCGCCATCGCCGACGTCTTCGGCCAGGGCTGACTGAACAAAAGCGTTTAACGATTCATCCGTAACGTAAGGAGGTTTCATCGTGCAAAAATAGAGCACGATCGTCCAGAATAAAGTCGCTGAGTTGAAATATTAAACCAAAGGCTAAAGTTTCGAAAAGGAAATCTCTTGAAGCAGGTGTTCGTTGTTGAC
>CAZIAG010000617.1:0-2040 GCA_964537375.1 uncultured Roseivirgaceae bacterium | reverse complement strand
ATAAGAAAGAAAGCGTCCTCCTGGTGTCTGACAACCGCGAATACAATCCGTATACCGTACCCGCAGATGATATCCTCGAAGTCTGGACGGCTGTCGCCTTCTTTTCAAAGGAGTTTCCGGATAACCGGAATACACCTGCGCTCGCCGATCGGCTTGCCCTGCAACTTATGACCCTTCAGACTGAAAAAGACAAGAAGAAATCAGCGCGGTGAGCGAACTTGGTAAATTTCGCCGGCCACGGTATTCATCGTGTATTCTTCGCTACGCCCAGTCAATTCCCTGTTTTAGGTAACTCAAGGTCTTCTCTTCCTCAGAGCCAGCTTCGGGAATATGGTTGTAGATCCATTGAGCCGTCGGGGGTAAACTCATGAGGACCGATTCCGTTCGCCCGTCAGTATCCAGTCCGAACCGTGTGCCCCTGTCCCAGACAAGGTTAAACTCAACGTACCTTCCACGCCGCAGGGCCTGCCAATGCTTCTCCCTCTCCCCGTAGGGTAGATCTGAATTCTTTTTGATGAGGTGAACGTAGATCGGGGAAAAAGCACGGCCGACGTCCTTAACGAAGTCGAACCGCGATGCCTTTGAGAAATCGTTGTTGCCTTGCAGGTGATCGAAAAATATTCCGCCAACACCGCGAGTCTCCTGGCGGTGTTTCAGATAAAAATACTCGTCGGCCCAGCGTTTGAATTTGGGGTACAAGCCCCGATCGTGTTGGTCGCAGATCGTTTTCAATTGCTGATGAAAGTACTGCGTATCGTCAATTTCAACGTAATGCGGGGTAAGGTCGATGCCACCGCCAAACCACCAACTGCCGTTGGATAGCTCAAAGTATCGCACATTCATATGAATGATGGGTACTCTCGGACTTCGTGGATGCATTACGATGGATACGCCAGTGGCGAAAAAGTCCGGAGCTCCATCGCCGGGTGTCAAGCCGAGAAGTTGCACCGTTGCGGTTGGCGTCTTGCCCCATACCGCCGAAAAGTTCACACCTCCTTTTTCGATTATTGCGCCATCAGTTAGCACCCGCGAACGGCCTCCGCCTCCGCCCGGTCGGTCCCATGTATCGGTAGCGAATTGCCCGATACCGTCAGCGGCCGCGATTTGATTGCAAATTTCCGTTTGAAGATCGCGGAACCATTGTGCTATCTCGTCTCTCGTCGGATCCATTCTCCGTAATCACTGCTGCAAAGATGTAAAAGAATGTTTATAAAAATAGACATCGAGGAACCTTGAACCTGAACCCCACTTCGTTCCCTTCTTCATCAGGAAGCCAACTCCCGCCTTGAAAAATCGTCTGAATTCCCGAATTACGCCAATTCAATCGATTGAATTCTTAAAATCAATTATCTTTAGGCGGATCAAACTGTGATGAGATGGCGATTGCTGAGCGAACGAAAACAACGAAGAAGAAAGTGAAGCCGGAGCTACCTTTAGAGGTGTTGTTGCGGGCATTTGAACTGATGTGTACGGCCCGGCGAATGGCGGAATTGTATGACGAGCAGCGCGAGATTTGCAGCAAATATGTGCACAGCACGTCGCGTGGCCATGAAGCGATCCAACTTGCAGCGGGAATGCAACTGCGACCGTGTGACTATGCATCACCGTATTACCGCGACGAATCCATATTACTGGGTATTGGGATGGAGCCATACGAGTTGATGCTGCAATTGATGGCGAAGAGAGACGATCCTTTTTCGGGCGGTCGCAGCTACTATGGCCACCCTTCTTTGAAGCGTGAGGGTTTCCCCACAATTCCACACCAGAGTTCGGCAACAGGTATGCAGGCAATACCTGCTACAGGCATGGCACACGGAATCGCCTACCTCGAATCACAAGGGTTATTAAAAGGAGAGGCAAGCCCGGTAGTCCTTTGCTCATTGGGCGACGGTGCGGTCACAGAAGGTGAAGTGGCCGAGGCGTTCCAGATGGCGGTGCTTAAGAAACTGCCTATCATCTACCTGATTCAGGATAATGATTGGGGTATATCGGCAACCGGTGCTGAAATGCGGGCAATGGATGCTTACGAGTACGCGGCAG
>CAZIAG010000616.1:0-2057 GCA_964537375.1 uncultured Roseivirgaceae bacterium | reverse complement strand
TATGACTATCCCTATGGTCATTCGCGTTCACCGATCTTTCGGGCCGGGCTTCCTCCAAAAATCGCAAAAGGTGGCACGTCTGTGTTCACAACAGAATTGGCGGCAATGACCGCTCCGTCTCCAATGGTCACGCCTTTCAAGATTGTTACTCCGCTCGCGATCCACACATCACAACCGATATTTATCGGCGCAGTCTGATTGGGTTGCAGGTTGATTTTTCTCTCACGCGCGGTTCCATGGTCACTGTCGACAATATAGACAAAGGGCGCAATCAGACAATCGTCGCCGATCACGATCTCCTGAGACGAAAAGATAAAGGTATGGTATCCGACCGTTGTGCGTGCCCCGATCCGGATCATTGCATTCTCATTGCAACTACAGATGCGTGCCCCTTCTTTAATGACGACGTCATCTCCCACATGAATGTTACGCGGATAGCGCATGAACGCAACGTTTCGATCGATATGCACCCTCTTGCCAAGGGTGGCAAGTCGTTGTCGCTGAACGAACGCCCTAAGCCAGGTCTTCCATGTATACTTAAGATGCTGCCTGAGTTGATTCACTTTCAATGCTATTTGGGCTCAGTCGCAGAAAATTTTCCCACTTTCCACCAATGACGCCAATATCAAATTCCGAAACCGTCGATGTCGAAATGGTTCTTATCGTTTTTTCAAAAATACTTCAAATTTCAACCCCACGATACTTCATCATCGTGGCAACACCCTCTCCATCCAGATATCTGCGATTTTCGTTACATTATACTCTTCGGCATCCTGCTGCGCCTGCACCTTCAGTCGTTCATAAAGAGCATCATCAAAGGCAAGGCGTTCCATCGCCTTGATGAACTCTGCTTCATTCACGCGACGATACAACAATCCGTTTTGATAATGCTGGATAATGTGCCTTGGGCCGAAGTCGCAGTCATTGCTTACCGGCGGCGTACCGCAAGCCATGCTCTCGATAAGTACGTTTCCAAAACTCTCATGACCCGAATTCATCACAAGGAACCGAGCCCTTGCGAAAAAACGGTAGGGATTCGACTGGAATCCGGTCAATACCACACAGTCTTCAAGCTCGTTTTCCAGTATCAATTCTTCCAACGTCTTCCACAACGGCCCGTCGCCTACAATTACCAACTTGAACTCATTTCTTAATCTGGAACGGCCAAATACCGAGATCAACTGCACAAACCCCTTACTAACATTAAGGCGGCCTGCAGACACAATAAATCTGCCATCCCTCAATTGCGGAAAATCATCAATTGGGGCCAGGGCCATTTCTCGAACAGTCTCAATCGGAAGCGGATTCGAAACCTGTACCAATTTCTGGGGAGTTTTGAAGTACGCTTCGCATCGCTCGTAGAGCCCGGTCGACGGAATAACAATTCTCTTTATGTGCGGCCATTGCGCTATCCACTTTTGAAAGTATCGCTTAAAAGCCCTCGTTGTTTTGTAATGAAAGATATTCGATTCCATCCGCAGGATCAAACATTTGTAGAAAGTAAAAAAAACCAGGAGGTTCACGCCCACAGAAAACGACACTAATGCATCAGGTCTTTCCTTCCAGGCCAAGCGGGCTAGTTTCCACCATGCGCGAATCAAGCGCCAAAACCTGTTCCCATTTTTGTTCTTCACTAATACGACTGCGTTCTGTCGTATCGAGCCCGCTTCGTAGTCAAATATTTCATTGACAAGGATGAACTTTATGTTATTTCCCCTGGCAAGTAACTCTTCAGCAATACGCAATGCTGTTCGTTCCGTCCCGCCCAGCTTCAATGAACCAACTACAAAAAATAAGTTCTGTTTTCTTGACATGTTGAATCGACACCGAGTTGTTGGGAGCTGATTTCACCAACCTATTTCCAAATTTCCAATCCTTGAGCGGCAAGTTTGCCAAAACTCATAAGCCGTGACAGGAAGCTTACTTTCGGCGACCTATTCAAAAACTTATCAATCTTATTCAGTGTAGTATTCATGACCACCGGATCTATACCCATACCCATACCCATAACCATAGCCGTAACCGTACCCATATCCGTAACCGTAGCCATACCCATA
>CAZIAG010000615.1:0-2057 GCA_964537375.1 uncultured Roseivirgaceae bacterium | reverse complement strand
CTCGCGAAATTTCCTCGTAATCCAATTCATCGAGGACCATCATGATGATTAGTCGATCGACCTCACTTAACCGACCTATGGCCTGGTAAAGGTCGTCGCGTAATCCTTCCTTTTCGGTGTCGTGATGGATCGCAGACTGCTCAATGACGGCGATCGATGTATTGCGTTTCGATTTATCTCTCCGGATATATTGCAGGCAGGTATTTACCGTAATGCGGTATATCCATGTCTTGTAACTCGCATCACCACGAAACCTTTCCAGCGCGTTCCAAACGTTGATGAATATTTCCTGCGACAGATCGTCGGCGAGGGCACGATCGCCTTTCACAAATCCCAGGCACACCTGAGTAACCATTCCATGGTATTGGGTGTGCAGGGATTCAAAAAGCAACCGGTCTTTCATGAGCACTTATCGGGAGAGAAATACATTCACCTTTTCGTAGAACCATTCGGGCTGATCAAACATGATGAAGTGTTTGCTGTTCTCGGCCAGCTCGATCGTCTTGTTCGCCAGGTCGGCATACTGCTTCTCAAAATTAGCCAGAACTACTTGTTTGTCGGGAAAAGGCGCTCCCAAAATAAGCGCGTTTGCGGTGATCTTTGAGAGCGAAGGCCGAAGATCAAGTTTCAAGAGATCGGTAAAACCGTAGACGTAGGTCTTGCGATCGGCCTGGAGCGACCACTGCGCGATAATTTCCTTTTTGTCGTCGTTGTTCGTCATATTCCCGGCCATCATACGCGCCATTTGAATAAACGCTTCGTCCGCCATCTCAAGCATCTGCTTGTTGTACGGGCTTTCATACTGGATCTGATCCGCCGTCACCCCGGGCATCATAACATCACGCATACAGGGAATCGCATCCACGAGGACGAGACGGTGCACCTTGTCGGGAATTTCGGCGGCAATGTCCAGCGCCAGGGTACCTCCCATACTGTGGCCAATGATCCGAATATTCTCCAGTTTCTCGGACGCGATGTACTTCAACAACGCTTCCTTAATGCGCTGATACCACGGCATTTCAATCGGTTCAACGCCGTTAAATCCGGCGTACGACACCTGGTGATGCGCATAATTGCCCTTGAGATGTTTTATCGTCTCGTCCCAGACCGATCCTGGCGTGGTGAAACCGGGGAGGTACAGTACGGGCTCACCCGATCCCGTCTTCGACACCCGGATGGCGTGCGATTGCGATACCGCAATAAAAGCGGCAACCACCAGGCCCAATGTTGTGATAAACCTTTTCATGATCGTTGAATTTTTGGCCCTTTGATCCCAAATACCCCGAATTGTTACAGGCTATGCCAATTTTTTTTCCCGGGGCGGATGGAATGCCGGGCTCCCGATGTGCAGACGCTGACGTGGCCGGCAGGGTTTCCGGCGACGTCGCGATCTTGCACGAACTTTAACGAACTTTAACAAACTTTAACGAACCTTTACGAAATTGAATGAACCTGGGCGAACGTTAATGAACGTTGATGAACCTGCGCAAAGATTGATGAACGTTAACGAACCTTGTCGAACTTTGACGAACCTTAACGAATTCGATGAAGTTTAACGAACCTTGGCGATTTCCTATAGTATCTCTGGAGTAATACAAGAGTAATACAAGAGTAATAGCAGGGTGATACGGGGGTGGTTTTGGCACACCCGCGGTCCCTGACTTCGAAGAAGTTGCCGCCCATGAGCCGGATCAAGCCTCCGAACCAGGAGATTAGAGAATACAGGTTGCCGCTTGAAGAAGTAGATTTTGACGGCGGAGGTCAAGATGAAGCGGTATCGCGTAAGCCTTGGGCCTTTGTCCCCTGGGATTTGGGATTTGAAAACCCAACATGTCTCCGCGTTGAGTTCGCGCTCTACCCTTACCCTGAAGGGAACCACGAGCAGACCCCGCTCATCGTACCGGACTCTATTGGTGACGAAAAATTTCTCCGCGTTGAGTTCATGCTCTACCCTTGCCCTGAAGGGAACTACGAACAGACCCTGCTCATCGTACCGACTTTATTGGTGACGAAAATTTCTCCGCGTTGAGTTCACGCTCTACCCTTACCCTGAAGGG
>CAZIAG010000614.1:0-2081 GCA_964537375.1 uncultured Roseivirgaceae bacterium | reverse complement strand
CATCACTTGTGAATTGTCATTAACTCGGAGCACCAGAATATCGTCGTCTCCAGCCACGTTAGTCTTTCCCGTAATCGCCCACCCGCCATTCAATCGGCAGAAGTCGAAGGCTTCCTCGTCCGACCCTGGATTGCCCAGCGTAGCGCTTGTCTCCGAACTCTCCGCATTTTCAGCGGCATTGATGAGTCGTACGGCGTAATTCTGAGAGAGCGGATCGCGGAATGATCCTCCCCACCAAAGCTTGTTGCTCTCATCGTAATAGATCTTTCGAACCGTTTCGCTTTCGCCCGCACCATAGGTGCGGTCCCACATGACTTCCATGTTGGTCGCGCTGAGTTTCGCGACGTACATATCCAGTGTTGGATGGTTGTCTATACTGCCGAGAACAACGAAGTTACCTTGATTGTCGACGGTAACGGCGCGGCCGTGCAGGGGGTAGCTAATGCCGTTATCGGAGAAGGATAAGGTGACGACGTCTTCCATATTACCTTCAGGATCAGTTTTAAACAGTAATAGGTCGGTAACCTCGATGTTTCCCTTTATGCTGTCCCCAATAATTAAGTAACCTGGGTTCGCGAATTCGGCCCCGGTCATATCGAGGAACGAACTAGCCAGCCAATCGGCCTCCGTATTAGGATAGGTTCTTTCCCAGAGCAGGTTACCATAGAAGTCGGTTTTGATGAGACTTATCTTTCGGTCGTTTGGACCCGTCTGCAAAACAGCGTTGCTAACGAAAGCGTAGCCATCAACGCTTTCGAGGGCGAGGACGGCCTCATTGTTGTCTGCCGTGCCGTAAAATCGGATAAACGTGGATTGGTTAGCCGGACCCGCATCTTGCTCCGACTGACATGCAAGAACCAGCAACAATACAACCAGTGGCAAGTAGTATTTCATGGATCCGATTAATGGGTAAGTTTGATGTGTTTGAATCTTGGAAACGTCAGGCCGATGTTGACGATGATGTGGCTAAGGGTAAAGTCGTTGTTGATAAAACCCAGGTCGAGCAGGTCGATACTCTCGCCTTCCCAGCGAAACCGGTTGTCCTTGTTGGCCGCATTAAGTACGCCATATTGAAAACGGGCGTCTGCAGTAAGGTAGGACGCTCCCAGCTTGATCTTGACACCCGCCATCGCAACGGCGGATAGGGCGATCGGCTCATAATACTCTTCGTTTGCAATGGGCGGTCTCGAAACGCTTTCGTCAAAATCCGCGGTTCCCGACAATTCCGACGCCATTAAATATCCAACCGATGCGCCGCCGGCCACAAAGGGTATAAATCGATCCGAGACATGGCGCTGTTGCGTCAGCCGATATTGCGCTATCAGGTTCACCTGGAGGCGCTTTTGCGTGATAAGAAACGGGCCGAGCTCTCCACGGTCCGGGGACAACGGGCTTGTGTTGGAATATTCGAAAGCATTTGTCGCGTACATCACTTCCGGACTTGCCACAATACGCTTATCGGCCGTAATCGCTTTCTCGAAGACGATGGCATACTGAATACTTGGAATGGAGCGATAGGTCCCTTTGCCCATCGATGACATCCACAAATAGTGGTTCGAGGTTACATTAACGTGGCTCGTGTTGAAACCAATTTTCCCGCCGATCATAAACACGGGATCGGTATTGAACTTCCTGTACAGGTTGTGTAACTCTATCGGATCCAACGCCGTATCGAGCTTAACGAACGGGTCGGTATTGAGCAGGGAAAGCATTGAAGCATCGGCTTCCGTGGGCTCTTCCAGGTAAATGTGAGCCAAGGTCAGAATTTTGAAGGCCTCAATCCGCTCAGATTTTGAAAACCCACCTTCGTCCTCATCGCGGTTGAGACACCCTGCCATACGCGCCTGGAGCTCATGCAGCCGCCCTTCGTCGTACAAGACGCGTGCGGCGCGAAGTACCTGTGTACAGTTTAACTGCTCGGTGGGTTGCGGTCCTTCCTGCGCAAGTGCAGAGGTTGTTAGCGCACAAACAGTGACCAGGCTTGCGATGGTGGGGTTAATCCGGATCATTTGCTCAATCTTTTAAGTTGACGCAGGTTCGCTCTCGCTCGGCCACGTTTTCATCCACGTAGGTCCGCCATT
>CAZIAG010000613.1:0-2133 GCA_964537375.1 uncultured Roseivirgaceae bacterium | reverse complement strand
CCTGGAGAAACATGTGCTCACGAAATGGCAACTGTCCTGGAAAGATCAGCTCGCGCAGTTCTACGGAAACTGGTTGCACGAGGGACAATACCTCGACCCAGTGATGCGCGACATCGAAGCCTTTCTTCTGACCTCCCAACAACACGTTACGGGACGGGTAAGTCTCGAGTTGTTCCCCTATCGGTTTCACGTCCTCGGTGTCGACTCTCCATATGACCTGATGTCGTCGAAGTTCGGCAAGTACGGCGAAATGAATCTTGGCTGGACCGGTGATGATGTGAAGGGTTTCTCGAAGATCTTTGGAAATCAGGTGATGATCTATTACCGCGTGAAAGAAGAGGCCAGCGAAAAGGATTGAAAATTATCGATGTCACAGGACGAATCAAAAACTTAGTAAACAACGAGCGATAATGATAAAAGCAGGAATAATTGGTGGCGCAGGGTATACAGGAGGCGAGACTATCCGGTTGTTACTGAATCACCCGGAGGTGTCGTTGAGTTTTGTTCACAGCAGGAGCAATGCGGGGAATCCTTTGTACGCCGTGCATGCCGACTTGCTTGGGGAGACCGAACTTAAGTTCAGCGACCGCTTCGACCATGAAGCGGATGTCGTCTTTCTTTGCCTCGCCCACGGCGAAAGCCGGAAGTTCCTGGAGGAAAATGAGCTTGATCCGCGTATAAAAGTTATTGATCTCAGTCACGACTTTCGCGCGGCAGGATCGGTTCGCGGACGCGAGTTTATCTATGGACTGCCGGAACTGAGCAAGGATAGCATCGCGAAAGCGAACAATGTCGCGAACCCCGGTTGCTTTGCCTCTACCATTCAACTCGGGCTGTTGCCGTTGGCGAAGGCGGGGTTACTCGGCGAGGTATACGCCACCGGTATCACGGGGGCGACTGGCGCCGGACAAAAGCTTCAAAACACCTCGCACTTCACATGGAGGGCGAACAACATATCTGCGTACAAAACACTGACTCATCAACACCTCGGAGAAATTAACCGCGTGCTGAAGCAGCTTCAACCTTCCTATAAAGGGAACCTGCATTTTGTTCCCTGGCGAGGAGATTTTCAGAGAGGGATCTTTGTGAGTGCCATAACATCCGTTGATATAACGCTGGACGAGGTCCGGCAGCTCTACCAGGATTTCTACAAAGATGCGGCATTCACTTTTGTAGCGGAAGGCACTCCCGACCTCAAGCAGGTTGTCAATACAAACAAGTGCCTGATCGGGTTGGAGAAAGAAGGCGACAAGCTTGTCGTGCATTCGATGCTGGATAACCTACTGAAAGGCGCTGCAGGTCAGGCCGTGCAGAATATGAATTTGATGTTCGGCCTGGACGAGAAAACCGGATTGCGATTGAAGGGCGTGGTGTATTAGACGATAGACCGTCGACCAAATAACGAGATGAAACTATTCGACGTATACCCATTATTCGACATCAAACCCGTCAGGGCTGAGGGCTCCTGGTTGTGGGATGACAAAGGTGAGCGTTACCTCGACTTGTACGGGGGACACGCGGTCATCTCCATCGGACATTCACACCCGCATTATGTGCAGATGTTGTCGGAGCAGTTGAAACGCATCGCCTTCTATTCCAACAGCGTGAAGAACGATCTCCAGGTGAGGTTGGCAGAAAAACTCGGCGAGGTGTCTGGGTACGGGGATTACCAGTTGTTTCTCTGTAACTCGGGCGCGGAGGCAAATGAAAACGCATTGAAACTCGCGTCCTTTGTGACGGGGCGTCGCAAGGTGATTGCCTTTAGAAAGGCCTTTCACGGACGGACGTCGGGCGCTGTGGCGGCGACCGACAATCCGAAGATCGTTGCGCCGTTCAACTCGGGCCACGAAATCGTGTTCCTGCCCATGAACGATGAGGGAGCGTTGTCTGAGCATCTCGACGAAAGCGTTGCTGCGGTTATCATCGAGGGTATACAGGGCGTGGCAGGCATTCATATTCCTGATGAGGCTTTCCTGCAATCCCTTGCCAGGCGATGCGATGCCAAGGGAACACTGCACATTCTTGATGAGATTCAATCGGGATACGGCCGCCCGGCAAAAATATTTGCACACCAATACCCGGGCGTGAGGCCGCGCCTGATCACCACGGCGAAGGGGATGGGTAACGGCTTTC
>CAZIAG010000612.1:0-2137 GCA_964537375.1 uncultured Roseivirgaceae bacterium | reverse complement strand
GACTGATTGGGTGAACACGCAAAGCGCCAAGCCCGCGAAGGAAGAAGTCTAAGTATGTCCAACTATCGACGGCGCTTACTCTGCAATTTCCTTATCCGCGCATTCAATGAAGGGATGTTCTCTCTCCTGACCTCGTCGACCATCAACTCGAGATCGCGCTTCAGTTCGCTCCGCGTTTCCGATAATTCATAAAGCCCCTGCACCGAATTCGCCCGTACGATCCTGCTTTCCGATTTATCCATCGCCCACAACGCGAGGCATTGCCAAACAATTCCAACCTCTCTTGTTGTCAACTTCATCCTGGGCACCATCTGCGCCAAGTGCCATTTTAGCTCGATACCTTCTGCTGTTGACAGCAACTTTAGGATTGCCTTCTTATGCTTCGCCAGGTATTCCGGCTTTTCGGCTGAAATCTTCTCTAACGCATCGGCAGTGCGCATCACCACTTTCCGATCATCGTCGAACAGGCCCTCAAACAGAGAATCAAAGTCGCGTTGACTTTTGACGTTCTTTACAACATCGTTCGCCCGTCCGATGGATCGAAGGTCGCCGCCCTTGAGGAGATTTTCGTAATTCATGTAAGGTATCCCGCCGGGCAAAATAGTCAAAAATGGACTCACAGCCCTAACCCCAGGATGTACATACTGGCACGCAAAAGGCAGAGGGGTCAACAAGTCGACGATCACTCGACTGACTCGATCCTGGCTTGGTACCCGCCCGACATCCCTTCGAGCTTGAGGTACAAAGGGTGGCCGGACGGGTATCCGCCGGCCTCCTTCCTATTTCTTTCTTAAATAGTACGCCATCCCAAGACGCACCGCCCCATAGTCGGCGTCAAAACGCCGGAAGGGTTGGTATTCGCCATCGGAGTATACGTAGCTCACGCTCCCAACGTTCAGTTGCAACGCCCAATTCTTAGAAGGGAAAAATAACAATGCAGGGCTCATGGAGGTTGTCAGCACGCTGTTCTTGTACGTAGTCTCAGACATCTGGTTCAGGTCTGCGTTGAAGGATTTTTCACGTGATCTTCCGAAACCGTAAGTGAGTCCACCCGTGAGCGCAAAATAGAACTTATCGCTCAGTGGAAAATACTTTTGGGAATAAAGCCGCAGGCTGACATCACGAGAACCGAACTTGTACACCGTCGGCATCCCGAGGTTGTGATCGTAGTCGCGCCACGCATATCCCACCTGAATGCCAAGATCCCAACTTTTTATTGATAAAGGTTCGGAAACTCGGCGCGACGTCAATCGCCGTTGACTTTGTCGTCCAGCCACCATCCGGTTGCTTCAATCCCCTGAGTACCTGAAACGAAAACGTTCCACCAATTACTTTGTCTCCCTTCGAAAACTGGCAGAATGCCGGAAAGGAAATAATGAACAGAATTAGCGTGAATAAGGACTGCATCATAGGAAATAATCTGGTTTAAAATTCAACTCTGTAGCCCTGATACTGGTAGAAACGCAATTTATCGGAAAATGTTGTTCGCAGTAAGTCGGAATTTCATCAGTAGCATGCAGAAGGATAGGTAATACCCGTACCACCACTACCATCCCTTGAGAATTCACCCTTTTTTCTTGTGGTTGTGCCGCGTACGATGCGATCGGACCCAGAACGATGTTTGAGGACTATTGCTCTATCGTTAGGAGTGCAAAAAAAATTACTCTGGGAACACGCAGAGCTCGCCAGGGCGCGAATTAAGGCGCAAAGGAAAGGTGGTCAGGTTTTCTGTTGAGGGGTTCTCTTGATCATCATTCGGATCAGGGATAGCTTTATTCCATGACCGAAAACGAAATTTCCAGGGTGGTCGTGGATTCCTGTTTCAAGCTTCACAATGAACTTGGACCCGGGTTGCCTGAATCTGTCTATGAAGCAACTTTGTGCTACGAGCTTACGAATCTCAAGCTCGGGCCTCTTGTCAACTTCAACGTAGCGCTAATAAAAGACGGAATCAAAAGAATTGTAAACAACCTTTGAGGACCTGTGCGCCTCTGCGTGCCGGTAGCGGTGCTTCAGGCCTTGAAAGAATCGTCTAGTCTTTGAGTCGTACTTCAATGATCACGATGCTGACAAGGATCAGCCCGAGGGTGGAACAAACAATTTGTAACGCGCTGATCCCGATCGGTCCGGAGAGCAT
>CAZIAG010000611.1:0-2142 GCA_964537375.1 uncultured Roseivirgaceae bacterium | reverse complement strand
GGCCGCCAGTCCGACGTGCTCGATGACGTGGTTGGTGAGAACCACGTCGAATGCACGTGGATTCTGGATCAGCTTCATTGCTGCCGCATCGACGAACATATGCTCCACCTCTACCTCTGGGTAATTGCGTGCAACGTCCTGCACGACGTATCGCCATAGACGGGAACTTTCGAGTACATTCGCCTTATCGACCGATGTTACCTTCTTTCTCCGCGCCGTGGCCGCCTTGAATGCTTTATGCGCAATGCGTTCCACTTCAAAACGAGAGTAGATCATCGTATCATAGGCCGTGTTGTCGTTGTCTCTTCTTCCCCGTTCTCCGAAGTAAACATCGCCGGTAAGTTCCCTGAAGAAAAGTATGTCTGCGCCTTTGAGGACTTCAGGTTTGATGCTCGATGCGCCGAGGAGCTCGTCGAAAAGCTTTATCGGCCGAAGGTTGGCATACAGGCCGAGTTCCTTACGCATTTTAAGCAACCCCTGTTCTGGTCTGACGGAAAGAGTAGGGTCGTTGTCGTATCGCGGATGACCCACCGCTCCGAAGAGGATAGCGTCACAGTTTTTGAGCCTGGCTAATGTATCTTCCGGAAGAGGTGATCCCGTGGCTTCAATGGCATCGTGACCAATCAGCCCCGTATCGAATGTAAATTCATGTCCGAAGCATTCACCGATCTGTTCCAGCACCTTTCGGCCGCACGAGGTGACTTCTTTTCCGATTCCGTCACCTGGCAAAATCACTATCCTTTTTTTCATCAGCTATTGTTAATGAGTCAGATCAAATTGTTTGATTTCGTCTTTGAGGCTCAGCAGGTAATCGATGTCGTCATAGCCGTTTATGAGGCAAGCCTTTTTGTAAGCGTTGATTTCAAACGATTCGTTTTCGCCGCCGGGCAATGCCAGTGTCTGCGAGTCAAGGTTGACCGTCAATTCCGCAGAAGGATTATCTTTGATCGTTTTAAATATTTTCTTCAGGAAATCGTCGGACACCTGCACGGGCAGCAGCGCGTTGTTCAGTGCATTGTTTCTGAAAATGTCCGCAAAGAAGCTGGAGACGACGACGCGAAAACCGTAGTCGTAGATTGCCCACGCTGCGTGCTCGCGGCTGCTGCCACATCCGAAGTTCTTGCCGGCGACGAGTATCCTGCCGGACCACGTTTTGTTATTCAGGATAAAATCTGGTTTGGGTTGTCCGTCTCCATCGTATCGCCAGTCACGGAACAGATTTTCACCAAAGCCTTCTCTTGTGGTGGCTTTGAGAAATCGTGCGGGGATGATCTGGTCGGTGTCTATATTTTCTATTTCGAGCGGGACTGCAGTGCTTCGGAGTGTTGTGAATTTTTCCTTTTTCATTTCGCTTCTACACTTTAGTTGGCTCATGCTACCAATTCACGTACGTCAGTTACTTTGCCTGTAATCGCAGCAGCTGCTGCGCTAAGGGGGCTGGCCAGGAAGGTCCTGGACTTCGGTCCTTGCCGTCCTTCGAAATTTCGGTTCGAAGTGGAGATACAGTATTTTCCGGCCGGGATCTTGTCTTCATTCATACCGAGGCATGCCGAGCACCCGGGACCGCGTAGTTCAAAGCCAGCCGCTTCGAATATCTTATCGAGTCCTTCCTTGCGGGCTTGTTCCTCGACCTGTCTGGACCCGGGTACGACCCATACTTCTACATTGGGGGCCTTTTTCTTACCCTTGACGATTTCTGCGACCAGGCGGAGATCTTCGATCCTCGCGTTGGTGCAGCTTCCGATAAAAACGTAGTCGACGCTACGTCCCAGCAGCTGACTTCCCGGTTCGAGTCCCATGTACTCGAGCGACTTGGCAAACGACGGTTGTTCGCTGATGTCCTTCAACTCTTCGAGTGTAGGAATGCGATCAGTGACCTTGATGCCCATGCCAGGGTTGGTTCCGTAGGTGATCATCGGTGCGATGTCGGTGGCATCAAACCTTAATACCTTGTCATATTCCGCGCCATCATCGGATCGCAGTTGTCGCCATTGAACGAGGAGTCGGTCGAAGTGTTCGCCTTGCGGCGCGAACTTTCTTCCCTTGATATATTCGAAGGTGGTTTCGTCCGGTGCGATTAACCCGCCCCGAGCGCCCATTTCGATACTCATGTTGCAGATTGTCATTCTTGCCTCCATGGAG
>CAZIAG010000610.1:0-2171 GCA_964537375.1 uncultured Roseivirgaceae bacterium | reverse complement strand
AAAACATCACCCGACGACCGACGAAAGAGGTGTTCAACCGCGGGTAGCGAAAGCGGAAATGAATCTTCAAAATAATTCACGGAAAAACCCTCAACAGAAAACGACACGGTAATCTCGCCGCGGGCCAGGCATACGTCGAGGTGATCGCCCAGGATGGGTACCTGCAGCTTGGCATTGAGGTGCGCATACGGATGATCCCAATCGATATCGAAGTACCGGTAGTACGGGGAATGATTTCCTCTTTCCATAACGTCCATCAGACGAGCGTTCGCCTTGTGATAGGCCATGTGGTTTGGAACAATATCCTGTATCCACGACATGTTCTTCTCCTTAAGCTTTTTCCGGATCAGACGGAACTCATCGATTGTGCCAATTTCGTTGCTAATTCGGTGCGGGTCGACGACGTCGTAACCGTGCATACTGCCTGGACTTGCCTGGAAGATGGGTGATCCATAGATTGTCGAAATCCCCAATGCATGCAGGTAGTCGATGATCTTGTAGAGATCCTTGAAAGTAAACCCGCTGTGGAGTTGGACGCGATACGTAGACGATGGAATTTGCATAAATCAAAGCTCGACGACAATGGCCGACTCCGGATGGATGTACAATTCATTTACCGGCTCGTCTGGCCGGCTCCCCGCCGGACCGTTCCATGTTCCTGCTGCCGAATCGATCAGCACACGTCCGGACGCAGGCAGAATAAATGTCGATCCCGACCTTGAAAAATTCAGCATCACCAACAGGCGATCGTCCTGGTTCCTTCGCTCGAAAATCACCAAATCACCGCCGTCCGGAAGAACCCGGACACTATTTCTCTCAACCCCCTGCATAGCGATTCGCGTCCGACGAAATTTTATCAACAACTGGTAGAATGAAAACACTTTCTTTGCTTCAGTACTATCATTCCAGGTAAGCACGCATTCGCGAAATGTTTCCTCCGATTGCGGATCAGGAACCTCCCCCCGCCAATTGAAATACAAAAACTCCTTCCGGCGTCCGTCGCGCACCAGTTCAACCAGCGACGGATCGGTATGGCTTATGAAATACTGAAACGGGTTCTTTTCGGCGTACTCCTCGCCCATAAAGAGCAATGGAATGTGAGGTGACAGCAACACCGCGGCGGCGGCAAGCTTGTGTGCCTCAAAAGACAAATGCGTTGACAAGCGATCACCCCGAAGGCGATTTCCTACCTGATCATGATTTTGCGAAAACACAACAAATTGGGAGTACGGATGCTGCGAGGCGGAGACTCCAAAAGTTCTCTTCCGATGGACAGAGTAGCCACCTGTATACACATAGGAATCCCGGAGCGACTTTCGAAGATGATCAGTTGTGCCAAAGTCTTCATAGTAGCCATCCTTTTCGCCTGTCAGTACCGAGTGCATCGCATGGTGAAATTCATCAACCCATTGGGCGTCGAGGCCGTAGCCACATTGTTGTGGCTTTGCGATGTAGCGTGGGTCGTTCAGGTCAATTTCACCGATAAGTACTTTACGACGACCGGTCCTTGATTCCAACTCCCTGACCCTTCGGGAAAGTCCCGCAATAAAATGATCCGCGCTGAAATCGTGGATGGCGTGAACTGCGTCAAGTCGCAACCCGTCGATATGAAATTCGTCGAGCCACATCAATGCATTCTGCCAGTAGAATTCGCGTACGCCATCGCTCCAGGCGTCATCAAAGTTGACAGACTGCCCCCAGAAACTTTTGTATTTGTCGGTGAAGTAAGGACCAAAATTCGCGAAGTAGTTGCCCTCGGGCCCCTGGTGGTTGTAGACCACATCGAGGATTATGGCAATACCGGCCGAATGCGCCTCGTCGACGAGTTGCTTCAATCCCGTCGCACCACCGTAATTGTTTTGAACAGCAAAGGGAAAGACGCCATCATATCCCCAGTTCCGCCTTCCCGGAAACTGCGCTACCGGCATGATTTCCAGGGCATTGACACCAAGGGTACTCAGGTGCGATAGCTTTGAACGTATCCCATCAAAACTACCTTCCTTGGTGAACGTTCCCGTGTGAATTTCATAGATGATCATCTCCCTGGGTTCTATACCGTGCCAATCGTGGTCCGTCCAGGGAAATGACCTGTCCAAAACTTCAGAGTCACCATGCACACCCTCGGGGTGTGAGATGGCAGGCGGATCGGGCCGCGCGGGGTGATCGTCCGG
>CAZIAG010000609.1:0-2171 GCA_964537375.1 uncultured Roseivirgaceae bacterium | reverse complement strand
TTCAGCTTCATGCTGAACAGATCATCTTCATCCGGTACGTCGGGATCGTTGATCTTCTCCAGCCACCCCCGGATGTTATAGCGGTAGTCAATGACTTGCTCAAAACCGGTTAGCGCGGCCGCATACGCCTCTTCCTTTGTAAATCCAATTCTCGCCGAAAAGGTAGAACCC
Source organism: uncultured Roseivirgaceae bacterium (assembly GCA_964537375.1). Taxonomy (GTDB): domain Bacteria; phylum Bacteroidota; class Bacteroidia; order Cytophagales; family Cyclobacteriaceae; genus Chryseosolibacter. Next base: position 2,000 of record CAZIAG010000609.1, on the reverse strand, counting down.
GAAGGAACGTGGAATCCGGGCTTGAGCACAACGCTATTTGTAGCAATCAAGTCCGTTTCTGACGAGTTGTATGCGCTGCGTTGGATATTGGCCGAGTGAACCGTTCCAGGGCCTCCGATTTCATCGTCAATCGGTGGATACTTTTCGTTATGTAAGCCCTTAGCAATCAGCTGCCCGAGTTCGTTGTAATAATTTCCCGACAGGACTATTTCAGGTGCGTTATTGACTTTGTGGCGGGTCAGGAGGAGCCGCCCGGCATGATCATACTCAAATGTGCGGGTAATAGTGTTGCTCTCCGTGGTTGTTCGCGTTTTTTGGACTTTACCGACAAAATCGTAGATAGACGTTATACGATCCACACCATTCCCTCTAGGATTGGTCGACACCGTTTGGACTGCTCTATATTTATCGTCGTAATAGGTGGCCGACCACAGGAAGCTTGAAGTTCCAAGTATTCGGATCTTCGATCCCGTTACCTGACCCTTGACATACTCGTTCCTGGTCGTCTTTTGGCCGGAAAGGTGGTTTGACTGAAAATCATATGCGGTTCCCGCCAAGGAAAGGAAATCATAGTTGTCATAGTAAGTGACCGTCAAAATCTCAAGGTTGGTGATCGGAAACACTAGATTCGTACTATACCCGTGGGTGGACGCACTTCCGTTGTAGACTTCGAAAAAGTCGCTGGTTTCAATGTGACCTGACATCCCCTGCTGATCCAAAGCAGTCCCATGCGTATAAATTCCCGTCATGACCGGTCGGTTGAAATGGTCGTACTTTGTAAACATCCATTCGTTGTTCAGGCGCTGGTTCCCATCCTGGGTAAGTACCAATCGGTCGCGGTTGTCATAGACCATGTAGACTGGTTCTGCGCCGGGTACTTGTTTGATGATCATGCGCCCACGGTGATCATACTTGTAGCGGAATGCCCAGCGCTTGAGAAATGTGTCCTTCGAGGCGTTGGTAGCACCTGCCTGAAAATATTCAGCAGATAATCTTTTGGTAGCCTCCGGGGGAATAACACACACGAGCTGGCCGAAGTCATCGTAGATGTAATATCTGCTGGCCCAATTTGAGTCTTTCTGCGAATTCGTAAGTGAAGGCGTGCCGGCAACAGCCTGGACCCGCTTTAGCACGGTTTGGCCTTGTTTATCGATGTATTCAACTACAGCGTTGCCGTGCTCATCCACAATCTTGTTCCTGTACAACTCATTGGCACCGTAGTGGGTCGTAGAATTCACAATTCCCATCGGATAAGCTGATGGGTACGATATAGTCCAGGTCCGCACTTCATTGGCCGCGTTAAACTCGTAGAACATCCGTGAGGACCTATCCGTCTCGTCGGTGTGCCATGCCGCCCCGGGGGCCATCACTTTCTCAACGCTGTTCAGGGGACTCGGCTCGTACGTAGTCATTGTAAACGGATGGGTATCGTCAACGACTTTGTCCTGACTTCCATTGCCATAAAACAGTTGGTGTGCCGAGCCATTGTAGTTTCCAGGTGTCCCGACTGGATTTGCCTTAATGTGACCATTGGTCTCCGTCGACACAAAGGGCAGATACTGGTACACTTCCCGGCCGTACTCATCATAGGCTACTGGTTGAACGACGTCTTGCTTCAATGGAGAGCCCTGCGTGGTCACCGTTTGAATCGGACGGCCCAGTCCGTCAAAATATTGCACGGTCTGGCTATTCCCATCGACTGTAAGTGCATTGATCTGTGCGGCCGACGTAACACCTGGCACCTGTATGGCATTCCGGATAATGTAATTCTTGTTCACACCGGAGAATTGATTCATCTGCGCCTGAGCCGTTGTACCACCGCCAGCAACAAGAAATAACGTCGACGCCAGAAAGGACACGTTCATCTTCACACAACGGGTGATCATCATGAGAAGTGTTTTAGACATTTCCATGCTGTAAGTGATTAGTTGGTGAAGAAATGATATTGATACGACTTTAGAATGTTGCCATCGCTGTCCTTAACAAACACAAGTCGCCCA
>CAZIAG010000608.1:0-2192 GCA_964537375.1 uncultured Roseivirgaceae bacterium | reverse complement strand
GTCGTACTCATCGCTGATATCTCCAACAATCTCCTCCAGGATATCTTCCATCGTGATTACTCCTTCCGTAACGCCAAACTCATCCACGACTATCGCGAACTGAACGTGTTGCTTTTGAAAGTCGCGCATGATGTCGATGAGCTTTTTGTTCGAAGCGATGTACGTCGCGGGCCGGATAATATCGTCAACAGAGAAATCCCGGCCGTTCCGCATTTTCTGAAGAAGGTCTTTAGTGAAGATGATCCCGACGATTTGGTCGATCGTTTCTTCATAGACAGGAACCCTGGAATAACCGTTCTCCAGAATTTTATCGATCATCTCGGGTACCGGCGAAGAACGGCTGACGCCAAACACGTGCGTTCGCGGAACCATGGCCTGACGCGCAGTGCGTTCCGCAAAATCGAACGCGTTGCGGATGATCTCATACTTCCTGGCTTCGATCACGCCACTCTTCTTTCCCTGTTCGACCATCATCCGCAGCTCCTCTGGTGAATGAACTTCAGCTTCCTTCAGCGGCGTAATACCGATCAGACGGAGGATAAAGTTAGCAAAGCCATTCAAAACCCAGATGAACGGTTTGAATAGCCAGAAAAAGATGTTCAAAGGAATGGCCAGCCACAGCGTGGTCCCTTCAGAGCGTTGTATCGCGATGGATTTGGGCGCCAGTTCGCCGAATACGATATGAAGGATGGTGATCACGGCAAACGCCGTCGGCAAGGCAATGCTATGCGCCGTGTCGGCATTCATCGTCAGCCCGAGCGCATCAAATAAATTCAGGATCAGATGCGCAACCACGTCTTCTCCGATCCAGCCGAGTCCGAGACTTGCAATGGTGATTCCCAACTGGGTGGCGGACAGGTACGCGTCGAGGTGCGCGATGATGTGACGCGAGAGCGCTGCGGTTGGATGACCTTCCTTGGCGCGAAGGTCGATCTGCGAGGCCCTTACTTTGACAATGGCAAATTCGGCAGCAACAAAAAAACCGTTTAGCGCAACCAGGAAAATCGTTAGAAGAATATCAATGACCATCTGTGCTCAAAACAAAAGGGCTGCCGTTAACAGCCCTAAAAATAATGAAAACATTGAACCTCAGAGGCGTTTTTCCAGCTCATCGATCTTCGCTTGCGCTTCATTTTTTCCAAGCGAGAGTGCTTTCTTATAAAGTTCAATGGCCTCCCTAAGCGTCTCTTTCTTTTTACGCGGAGCGAGTTTGGTGCGGTTCGCTGCATCTTCAACCGCCGCCGCCCTCAGGAAGTACGCGTCTGCTTCGGTCATTTTCGACTGGATCATCAGCTCCTGAACACGGGCCTCAATGAAGGCCAGTTCCTGTTTTTTCGCCTCAATCTGCGCGTCCTTATCGAGCAGTTGCGCAGCCTGCAGCTCTGCTATTGAGATCAGATTGGCGTTCTCATTTTTGTATTTCTCGAGTTGCTCCTGGAGAAGAGCTATCTCCTGCGATTTGGTCAGCAGTTCAGCCTTCATTCGCTCAACAGCGCGTGCCAGCTGGGCCGACTTGCCCGAAGACGATTTCAGGGACTGCTCCAACGCCATGATCTTGCGTTCGCTTTGCTGAACATAATTATTGAGGTCGCGCATCCGCTCGGCGTAGTCGTCGTAGGTACCTTCCACCATATCTATCCGCAACAGGTGGCGGCTGGCATCGATTGAATCGAGCAGGGAACCCACTTCGGCGAGCGTCTCCGACATTTGGTGACTTCTAACCAACTCGATGTTCAGGGAATCAACCTGTCGTTGGAGGGCTTCCTTTTCGGCATTGTCGCAGCCAGCCAGCATAGCCGCCAGCGGCAACAAAAGGATCAGATTTCTTAACATAGGGGGTGAAAATTTTCCGCTTTCCTAACAAAAATAACGATTTCGGGTTTACGGCCTCCCGCTGGTAAGTTTTATTTAGATAATGCGCATTTCAACGGAAAACCTTAGACGATCAACATTATTCCCTAATGCTTTTTGCAATTTTTGAAAGGCCCTTAACTTTGCGCCAGTTTTAGCAGGGTGAGAACGCGCGCTAAATGCCTATAACCATCATGATGCAGGCGAAAACGGCTCGTGCCGGTGAATCGCCGCAACGAGCCATCGACCGAGGCTTGCGCAGACCGAACCTCGTCCTTCCGCGCATTGGCAAAACGAGGGACCTTCTGTCCAAATCCCCCTTCCGTCATCCCGATACGCTA
>CAZIAG010000607.1:0-2199 GCA_964537375.1 uncultured Roseivirgaceae bacterium | reverse complement strand
CAACGTGATCTCTAAAACGGTCATAGCGCGCCTCAAACTCGACAAGATCCCCAACCAGTTTTTGTTGGACCACCGATTGCACGGTCATGAAATCGCCATCCCAACGACGGTTCTGAAACACCGTCAATACGCGCGCATATTTCTCCGCGAGGGCAATCAACTCATCAGCCTCGGACGTCGTAACCGTGAAGGGCTTTTCCACGACGACATGTTTTCCAGCTATCAACGCCTTCTTCGTGTACTCGAAATGCGTATCGTTGGGTGTATTCACGACGATCAATTCGATTTTATCATCGTTGAACAGGTCGTCGAGCGAATGCACGACGTTAAATTCATGACGCACCGGCTTTCCTGGGTCGCGTTGCATCACGCTCCTCACGACAAAGCCAGGATGCTGCCTTAGAAACGGCGCGTGAAACACCTCACCTGACATACCGTACGAAAGAAGCGCAGTCTGAATTGGGCTATTAGCGGGATCCATTGTTTCCGTTTAAAGATAAAAAACCAGTCGGCGAGACTGGTTTTTTAAAACGGTCCTTTTTGTAAAATCAATTGTCGGTAAATCCGAGTTTTTTCAGCTCGTTTGCTACACGCGCAGAGTTCTTATCGTCTGCCGTATAGTAATACAGCTGTCCCAGCATTTGAAGGACATCTATCTTATCGTCGTCTTTGCTGGCCAATGTCAGTGCTTTTTCAAGGTGAGGTATTGCCTCCTCGCTTTGGGCAACTCGTTTTTGTATCAGCTCCTGACGCTTCTTCGCGGTCGAAGCGTTGCTGGGCAGCGAGTTATACTCTCGCGTTGTTTTGTCTATCTCCATTGTGTATGTATTGGCCAGGTAAAACTGTGCCTCAAAATAGCCCGGGTCTACGCGCAGTGCTTGTTCGAAACTTTGGCGTGCTTCTCCGACCAGCGCCATTTGCTTTTCAGCGTGCTTATCGATCTGCGCGGCGATCCCAGGATCTTTTTTGCTCATGTTCGCAATCGAAAGAGAATCAATTGCCTTGCGTTCGACTTCCGCAATCCGTACGTTGGCGTACCCAAGGAAGAAGTGGTAGAGTTTGTTATCGGGGTCAGAATCGATAGCTTTCTGCAGTTCGGTCTTTGCCTCCTCCATTCGGCCCAGGTCAATCAACAACCCCAGTTCATATTTAGGAAAGTCAGGGTCCTTGGGAAACTTCGCCCTCGCTTCGCGGGCAATTTGCAGCGCCTTTTCATCATCCTTGGTCGGACCGGTAGAGTATATTCGGTAAAGAATCAGATAACCATCTCGCGAAGTTCCTCCGCTGGCATAAAGCTTCTCAACACTCTCAATAGCCAGCTCAGGCTGTTCGTTTTCTGCCGCTACCACAGCCTGCACATAATAGGCAAGTGTATCGTTCGGATAATCAGCCACACCGGCATTCTCAAATACGTTGATCGTTTTGGCGAGCAAGGCCAGGCATGCATCGTAGTCAGCGTTATCCTGGTATTCAGCAATAGCACCGTTCAGATAATAGTTCGCCAGATTGGTCACCTGCTGTGTCTTTGTCTCGGGAATCACGGCGCCAGGTGTCATCACAAAATATTCCGAACCCGCTTTGCCCAATTGGTCGGCCTTTGCAAACGACTCGACGGCAACCTGGAGGGGGTTCTCTGCCAGGGACTTATGTTCCTCGTTTGACGTGGTGTCGATCGAGGCATAGATAAGGCCGCGATAGTACCACGTCTTCCCATCGTCCTTGGTCTTCTCATAGGTAGTCGCGTCATCGATTATTTGCTTGGCTTCTGCCAAATTGCCATCCCGCCAGGCATTCAGTGCCTTGTTGAGATTGGGCTTCTTCTGCTTCTGAGCCGTCGCTGTAAAACAGACCAACAACAGAACAAAAAAGAGCGTTTGTTTCATTTTGCGGTTATTAATTGGTTGGTGTTTCTTCGATATTTTCCGAGTCGATCTTTTGAATCTTTTCAACGGAGGATATCCGGTCATCCTCATTTAACTTGATCAGGCGAACGCCCTGTGTAGCCCGCCCCATCACACGAAGCTCTTTGACTTCGATACGAATCGCGATGCCCGACCGGTTGATTATCATGAGTTCATCCTCATCGGATACCTCCTTGATCGCAACAAGCTTGCCAGTCTTTTCCGTGATACTGATGGTTTTTACGCCCTTTCCGCCACGATTTGTGATTCGGTAGTCATCAATGTCCGAACGCTTGCC
>CAZIAG010000606.1:0-2208 GCA_964537375.1 uncultured Roseivirgaceae bacterium | reverse complement strand
CGGTTCAATGCCCATTGGGCAAGATTTCCCGAGACAGCATGCTTCTGGATTGTGGCCTTGCCTGAACCCGTCGCCGGCTGTTGTGCCTCGTAATGAAGGCTCTCCAGAATCACGCGGTACTTTCCATTTCTGACATTGATTCGCACTTTACCCTCCCATTTCCCGGTGCGGACAACGATTGAAGTATTTCTGAAGGTGCCACCGTATCGCTTGTAGTCGGGACGATAATTGATTAGTGTACCGACTATGTCGTCGCCTTCGCGTTGCAAATCGGTAATCCACGTCTTTCGACGAAGGTGGTTGAAGAGTTTCTCGCTCAAAATATTTGCGGGGTCGTCGTGATGGTAGACTTGTACCCACAGTACCTCGCCATTTGTGACGGAGAATGCCTGATAGCTTGTGACCAGCGGTTGTGCGAAGGCGTATTGGCTGAGAATAAGAAGGAAAAAAGCAAGAAGCCGATACGTCATAACTCATCTCCGTCTTTTCGGTGGTCGCGCCTGTCCTCTTCCTGAACTGAATATCAATCCTACGGAAAACTCCAGCCCCGTAAAATCGATTTTGGCGTCGGCGTAATCAATGGATACCTGTTCAATTTCGCTCGTTCCTCCCCAATAGATCCCCGTCAACGGGAATTTGGATTCACCAACGAAATAATTTGTCTCAAGGGATATGCCAAATTGATTCGTCAGATAAACGACGAGCTCCGCTCCACCGTGATACCCGAACCCGGGACCGTTTTCAAACGCGAGATCGCCATCAGCGACCATCCAACCCTGGTGGTGGCGCATTGCTTCGTCGAAGTTGCCGTAGGTGATCTTGTGAGCAAACCCGTAAAAGAAAAAACCTCCTGCTTTGATCTCGAATTCGGCCTGGGGTCCACGAAATCCCAACACAAATTCAGCAGGTACCAGGAGGGTAAAGTTTGGACCGACCAAAGGTTTCTGACTCTCGAACGGCAGGTCCTTCAAATTGAGTCCGCTCATTCGGTACAACGATGCCCCAGTCTCGATTGCAAGGAAGCGGTTGAAGTCGACCCCAAGACCCCGGATTGAAAAAGGACTGATCGGCGTGGAGAAGTATCCATTGCGCGGAACGAAATACGAAAAGGAAAGGCCGAAATCCTGGGCTTGTGAAATGCCAGTACTTATGAGCCACAATGCAACTACGCCTAACGCGCGGTTCAGTTTCATAGGCCGATCTATTGATGGTTTCGTCGCCTCAATTTCAGTTATAATTCCTGAATGCGAAACTATTTTGAATTATAATCAGTGAAAAGCGCTTGTTGGTAGGCCTTACTTGTTTCGATGTCCTCCGGTGAACCGCCCTCCTGGACGACGAACTGCTCCGCGTTGTGATCATAGACCAACCAACCCCGGGGCGTGATGAACCCGTAACCGTTGTTGAAAAAGTATGCCGCAAACGGGTTCACTTCAACCGATAGCAGGTTCTTGCTGAAGCGGAAGTTGTCGTTTGGCTTGTCGAGTTGGCCAAGCAACGTGTTGGCTATGTCCGTCTGGCTCCCTATCGCCTGTATGACGGAGTCTCGGGTAACAGCCCCGCCCGTGATCACGAACGGGATTCGGAATCGCGCCTTGTCTTTTAGCTCCTTCTTGCCAGGAAGCCGATGACCATGGTCCGCCACCACCATGACAACCGTATTTTCCCACCAATCGGTTTGCCTCGCCCGCTTGATAAACTCGCCAAGATGATGATCCGTATAATGGCAGGCATTCAGGAACATACTCTCCTCATCAGCCCCGGGAATCACCATCTCCATTGGTGCATCGAAAGGTTCGTGGCTACTGAGCGAGAGTATTACTTTAAAAAAAGGAGCTGAGGCGGTGTCGCACTCCGTGAAAGCCCGCTCAAATACGAATTGGTCGTGAACACCCCACTTGCCCGTGGGGAGATCGTTGGGAAAGTCCGATTGCGTAGTGAGGTGATTGAAGTTGCTTTGCGTCAGGTAGGATCGAAAATTCGCGAAGTCGGGATCGCCCCCGTATACAAAAGAGGTTTGGTAACCGAGCTGGTTCATCGCCTGCGTCAGGTTTGGAAGGCGTTGACTCTTCGATGGGAACTTGATGATACTCGTCTTTGTCTGGGCCGGATACCCGCTCAATATGCTAATCAACCCTTTATCTGTGCGGTCCCCACTGGAATAGAAATTCTTAAAAAGAAGTCCCTCCTCGCAGAGTGCGCTTAGGT
>CAZIAG010000605.1:929-2208 GCA_964537375.1 uncultured Roseivirgaceae bacterium | reverse complement strand
GCATGACACCGCGGATTGAGCCCAGGTTCGGATCCTTGGAAAAGGCTTTTTCTGTCAATTCCATCAGCCAACTCCTGACGACGGAGCCGTGATTGAATACCCGCGCAACGGCGGGCAAGTCCAGTTCGTAGCCGCTCTTTTTCATCACCTCGAATCCTTCCGCGATGGATTGCATCATGCCGTATTCGATGCCGTTGTGAATCATCTTCACGAAATGGCCCGACCCGGAGGGGCCGCAATACAGGTATCCGTTCTCAACACAGATGTCAGTGAAAATCGGTTCACAAAATTCAAACGCGCCGTACTCTCCTCCGATCATCGCGCAAACGCCATGGAGTGCGCCGGAGACACCACCGCTCGTTCCGCAATCCAGAAATTGAATTTTTCTTTCCCTGAGTTCCGCTGCTCTTCTCACCGAGTCTTTATAGAAGGAGTTGCCCCCATCAATGACGATATCTCCCTCCGACAGCAACGGGGATAATCCGGCAAGGATAGTGTCGACCGCTTCTCCGGCCGGGATCATCAACCAAACGACACGACGCCCTGAAAAAGCCTGGGCCAGTTCTTCCAGTGAGGGGAATGCCTTAATTCCCTTTGCGCTGATCGCCGCGGTAAGTTCCTGATTCAGGTCATAAGCCTTCACATCGTGACCATGATTGAACATATTTTGGGCTAGGTTGAAGCCCATTTTTCCGAGGCCAATAACTGCAATCTCCATTTGATCAATTTGAAAAGGACAAGTTAATGATTTAAGACATCATCTGGTCCAGTTGCTTTTGCAATTTGCGGTACCGTTCGAACTTCAAACGATACCGATCCGAAACTTCTTTATCGGGCAGGACTTCCTTTAGCGGTACAGGCTTCAACGACGAATAGGCGGAAATTATGCCGGCGGTTTTCAGTCCAAGGTAGCATGCTCCGATGGCGGAGGCGTCGTCGGCGTTTAATAGCGTCATCTTTGCATTGAAGACGTTTGCCAGAATCTGTAACCAATGTGCGGAGCGCACGATGCCGCCACTGACGTGCACGTTCCGAATCACTATTCCTGATCCCACCATATGGTGAGCAATATCAAAGAGGGCCATCGCGATGCCTTCAAGAACCGCTTGGGTAAAGTTGGCTTGCGCATGATGTGAACGCATGCCGAAAAAGACGCCGGACGCATTGCTGTTCCAAATAGGTGCGCGTTCACCTTGCAGGTAGGGAAGGAAGATTAATTCGTCGGGTAAGTTTTGCAAACCGGAATGTGGTTGTATCAAGGCCGCGTAGTCTTCGGCAT
>CAZIAG010000605.1:0-919 GCA_964537375.1 uncultured Roseivirgaceae bacterium | reverse complement strand
TGGAGGCTTTTTCCGAGTAACCTCTCCGCGTACCAGCGCAATGCCTCGCCACCGTTGTTGGTCGGGCCGCCACAGATGAAGGTCTCTTCGTCAAGCCGGTAGTTGAACAGCATACTTTTAAAGCGTTGGATCGGTGTAGGGGTGGCGATGCGAATGGCACCGCTTGTTCCGACAGTCAACGCCGCAACCCCATCCGCAAGGGCAAGGCTTCCTACGTTGGCAAGGCATCCATCGCTGGCACCCATGACAAATGCGGTGGAAGTGTCGATACCAAGCAGAGATGCCAATGGACAGTTCCGACGCTGGTAGGTGGTGGACACCAGCCTTGAGACCCGCTCTTCTGAAATGTCGATCAAGGCCAAGGCGTTCTTGCTCCAGGTAGATTTGTGAATGTCCATCATTCCTGTGGCCGAAGCGATGGAAATGTCCACAGCGAATTCCTGGAAAAGCTTGAACCAGATATATTCTTTTATTGAGATGAATTTGTATGCGGTGTTGAATAATTCAGGTTGATGTTCACGAAGCCAGATGAGTTTGGACAACGGCGACATGGCATGTATGGGCGTGCCGGTTTCTTCATAGAGCATTTCACCCGAGGACGACTTGCGGATACGGGCGGCCACGTCCATACTGCGGTTGTCGGCCCAGGTGATCATGTTGGCGAGCGCGTTTCCTTGTTCGTCACAGGGAATTACGCTGTGCATCGCTGAACTCAATACGATGAGGGCCGGGGATTTTCTGGCGGAGGTGATCCTCGAAATACACTTCACGAACGCCTGCCAGATCAATTCGGGTGGTTGTTCGCAGTAATGGGGCAGGGGATTCAACGTCGGGTAATGTACCTGTGACGAATCCAGGATATTGCCTTTAACATCAATCGCAATGGCCTAGGTGCTTCCCGTGCCGATGTCGACGCCGA
>CAZIAG010000604.1:0-2212 GCA_964537375.1 uncultured Roseivirgaceae bacterium | reverse complement strand
GACTAGCAGTGGTTGCGTAGAATTCAAATTCGCAGAAGGAGTACCCGGCACATCCGTCCATACAATCGTGGCGGTAATGGGCGCCCGACCATCTGAAAGCAAATAGTATTCATTAGCGGCGCCGTTGGAAAGGACTTCCTGGACAAAGATAGTATCGCGCTCGTTCCGTCCATGAAGCACATCAAAGCCGGCTTCCACATTGAGAACGCCCCAGCCGAAACGATAGTCCGGACCTGTTCCGTTCCCAGCCTCTCTCGCCGTATGAATTGCCAGCGCCTTGAGTCCCGCCGCCGTCATAAAAGTATCAGTCAAATACCGGTAGTATTGTTGCAACAGACCGAGGGAACCCGTTACGTTCGGTGCAGCCATTGATGTACCCTGAAGCGTCGTGTAAGCCTCATCCCCCGAAGAACTTGTTGATAGTACACCAACACCGTCGGCAACCAGATCCGGCTTAATCCTGCCGTCATTGGTTGGCCCCCAACTGCTGAATGAACTCATCACAGCAGACGATGGACCATTGTATTGAGGAAAACCTGTAATTGCACCGATCGTTAATACGTTCTTGGCCACAGCGGAGGGACCGAGGCAATCGAACGGACCGTCCGGTGGTCGATCACCATTGCCCGTATCGGATCGATCGTTACCGGCGGACCACACCATCGTGTAATACGGCGCATTATAGGCAATATTGTCAATGCTTCGGCTCTCGGATGAGTAGTGGCCAAAGCGAGCATCAACGTCGTTGGAACCGCCATACCATTTCCAGTTACCATTCTCGAACTCCCAGCCAAGAAGAAGGCCATAAGAGTGATTTGAAAGGATCAGTCCATTCGCCGCTTCATCGGCCATTTGCCCGAGGTCGTCGTCAAATCCGTAATAGCTGATGATCTTTACTTTAGGCAACATACCTTTGGCCTGTGCGTTTACGCCAGCAGCAGCAATTGTACCCGTGACGTGCGTTGCATGATTGCTCACGGAGGTGCCATACTTATTTGAAACTCGTCCACCGGCAAATTCGACGTGCGTGGCCCGAACGAGTCCCCCATCCCAAACCCCGATGGTCATTCCCTCTCCTTCAAGGGGGATTTCCGGATGATTGCTCTGCGTAATCTCAACACCCGTCGTTTTGCGTGCCTGAAGATTGTGGGTGGATACATAATAAGGTACGCCGTCAACATGATCCATCAATACGGCTACCTTGTTTTCACCCAACCTGACAATCCTGGGCACGCCTAACGCTTCGGCTTCTGCAATTCTCCGGGCTCTTTCAACCGAAAGCTGGCGCTGGTTGGAAGCGATTTGGAGCAGGGCATTTCTATTGGTCCGTTCCTGCGCGATTGCGCAAAACGCCCCGAAAAACACAATAAAAAGACAAATTCCGTTTCTCATATAAATCGAGCCGCTCTCAAAGTAAAAATACCCTGTTTTTTTGAAAATATAACGGTGGCAGTGACGATTACCGGCAGCGTTTCGGACTACGGCAAACTAAATGGTTACAGCCGATAGACAAGCGGCAAATGGTATGCCGTAAAAAATAACAAAACCGAAGGAAACCTTCGGTTTTGTTATGTGATCAGGAATCGTAATTATTGCTTTGTCAGCGTAATACGGTAGGGCCCGTACGGACCGAGATCACCTTCGATGACGATCTTATACGACGCAACGTCGAAGTTTGTGTTGCTTATAACCAAGTTCGCGAAATTCGCGATGTCAGGGTCACCATCAAACACGACGTCGAGATCGCAAGCAACGTATTCCATGACTTCACCAGGATCGAAGAACTCATCAAAGCCGGCAGAATTCTGCCAAATGCCTGTAAGTCCTAACGGATCACTTGCGTCTGCAGTCAACTCGACCTGATAGCTTTCGCCGAAGGCACCGGAAAGTGTCAAGCCGCTGTTTACGCCCGCATAAAAGCCTTCCTCAACGGTATAGACGCCTTCCCAGTCTTCGATGTAAAGGGGACAGTCGTCGTCGACCAGCGTAACGGTCACCGACTTGTTTCCATCCACCCGTACTCCGCTCGCCGACACTGACGTAAATTCAACCACGAAGGAGCGAGGCAGCTCATCGTACACGAAATTCTGGGGGATATTGTACGTTATTGACGCGCTATACTCCCCCGCGGGGATAGTCACCGAAGTGCCGTTCAGGACATAATCAATACCATTCACCACATTGTTCTCCACGATGTTGTACTGAATATCAA
>CAZIAG010000603.1:0-2218 GCA_964537375.1 uncultured Roseivirgaceae bacterium | reverse complement strand
TAGCATAGCGCTTGTCCGCTTCACCGACAACCACGATTGCCTGGTAAGCGACTACGGCGGCGATCACCAGGATGAGCGGTGTAAGGATGATTTTCAGCATCGCCGGCCTTATTCGTTTTGAATGCGTAAGGAACACCCAAAGCGTTGCAGCCGGGACAAAGCAGAGCAGTATGTAGAGTTTCACTGAGTACAGCACAAAGATGCTCACCAGCAGGTAACACAATGCTAACATCGAGAATCGATTCTGAACAAATATCCGGTGGACAGCGAACGTTGCCCACCCGACCGCTGAAAGCGTAAGTGAATCCTTGAGAAGCCCCGATCCCCAAAAGAATACCGAAGGAACAAATAGAACAGCGACAGCTACCCAAAAATGCCTTTGGGGTAATATCTCGTAGAGCGTTCTGAAGAGAACCCATACCCCCGAGAAGCTAAGGACTGCAAAAAGAATTGCCGTCGCGCTGTATGAACTGAACGTCAACAAATCAAAGGCTGCCGTAATTCGGACTATGAAGTATGACGAGGGGTCATCGAAGAACCAGATTTTTGAAGTTGCAGAATACAACCGTGCATCATTTCCCGGCATGAAGATCAGTTTCAACCCGTCGATTGGATCCTCAATAAAAACTTCCCAAATAACCCGGCTACCGTGTGTGTGATAACCAAAGGTGTCGCCCCCTCCATAATAAAACTGATAGATAAATCCGACAGAAAGGGCGCCGAGAATCTTCAACGTCAAGGCCGGAAAAAAATATTTGTAGTTGACTCCGTCAGTCACCCATGGGCGTACGCGGTAAGCTACTGCATATACCAGCATCAGAACCAGCGGGCTAACGATTAGATCGCGCAATTCCACAACTACGACACTATTCCAGTATTCAAAAGATCTACTATATCACACCAACCGTCAGACATATAAAATGTCAATCTCCTTTCTCGAGTTTCTTCAACCTTCGTTTCGCATCCTTGAAGGCTTCGTCCTTTCGATCAGCTTTCTCTTTAACCTCTTTGAAATACCGTCGGGCGGTGGCTTTGTCTCCCTTTTTTTCGGCGATCTCCCCAAGGGCGATCAGCGAGTAAAGATAGTACCCCGATTCCAGGGCGTCGATCTCTTCAGCGAATTTGACACAACGCTCATAATAGTGCTGAGCCTCATCAAGCATTTTCCGCGACTCATAAATCTGTCCCAAGAAGAATGCAGCGTAACGGCCGCTCGTCGCTTCATACCCTAACATCCCACTATCGATACGCGCCAATATTTCGCGCGAAACGGGTTCGCATTCGGAATACCTTCCCATGGAATAAAGAACGCGGGCATAGTACCGATGAAAATACGGATTGTCGGGATACGTTTCGTTCAGGTATTGACTGATCTGCAAAGCCGTGATCTGGTCGTTCTCGTAGGTATTCAGTATCCGCATCAACCAAACCATTGCCTCGGTACGGGTATAAAAGGCATTGTATGAGACCTCTCTCAATTGTTTCAAACCAAGTTCCTTGTCGCCACTCGGAAAGAACCACATCACAGGTTTCAACGCGGGGTAGTTTTCCGGCACCCAGACTGAAAAGTAATTGTACAATGCATCCCCGAAGAGAAGCTCCGGGCTTAGATGGTGCGCACCACGGCTTTCTTCCAGGTAGTTGAGCGCCCGCTTCCCCGCAGTTGCCGCCTTGCGCCATTCCCTTCTTTCCTCGTCGGAATAGAGCCGTCCCTTGAACCCATAGGCACCCGCCATAAAAAATGCGGCCTCGATCTTGTAGGACGGCATTTCGTCGTACAACCGCTCTGCCACCGCAATGGTCGAGTCCATATACGCCAGGAACTTGCCGTCATGAGATTGATCCTTTGTGTTCGGCATGATCTTCCACCATTCAATCAACCCCATCAGAAAATACGGCAGAGGATGCCATCCATAGTCGGTCTTGAGTGCTTCAAATGATGCCTCCGCCTTGTCAAACTTAAAGTTATAGAGATCGTTAAGGGCTTCGGTGCAGCGGAGTTGAACGCTGAGATCAGAAATCAGGATAACGGTCGAATCTTTTTTGGCGGGATTTTGTGATGCCGCGCAAAAACTTACGACAAACAGAAACAGGGTCATAAGGCAGAAAATGCGGAGCATGAATGATGCGTCTTTCTTCCTTTTATTAACTTTATCGACGAAGGCTGGTTCCATTACCCCATTAACAAACACTGCCCTTGCTTAATTCTACTGCTACA
>CAZIAG010000602.1:0-2219 GCA_964537375.1 uncultured Roseivirgaceae bacterium | reverse complement strand
CCAAAGCTGGAACACGATGTAAGCGGACGACAACTGACGCGAGTGGCAAGTGCTGGCAACATCAATAATCAACCGTCCAAACCCATACCTCCTCTTCAACGGCCTACGGCGCAGGGTCAGTGGCAGACTAAAATCAAAGCTCTTTTCGTCACGACGAGGTCCCTGTCCCATCACCCCGCCTGAACCCGGAACTTTTGTACCTTTGTCATTCTTGAAAAGACCAAGATGCGAGCGAGGGTTGTGACTGCCATAGTTCTGGCGCTGATTGCCGCCGGTTGTTTCTACGACGATTTGGAGCAAGCAAGGCTTCCTTCCTGGACGCCGCAGTTGGCTCTTCCGCTTGTATCGAGTGAGCTGAATGCCGGGGACCTGCTCTCCAATATCGGCGCCCAAGGATATCTGCGCTACGATGACGACGGCGCGATTGTGTTAACTTATGAAGCGGTTGTGCTCTCTGCAGTGGCGGGTGAGGTGTTCGAGGTTCCTCCGGTCCATTTTGAAGCAGGTTCACTCACCGACCATGCCGAAATTCCATTCGACATGCCACAAGGCGACCTCCTCGCGCGGCTGTCACTTGCAAGCGGAATTCTCACGTATACGCTCGAGTGGTCAAATCCTCAGCAAGCAGAAATCATTTTCTCTATACCCCAGATTACCAAGGATGGCGAAGTACTGACGGAACTCATCCTTGCGGACGCACTACAATCTGCCTATACGGGTACAATTGATCTTTCAGGTTATACATTTGAATTCGACACCCGTGATGGCAGAAATTTCATCGATGTCGTCCTCGAAACCTTTAGCAACGGGAAACTCATTCACCCGGTGTTCGGCGGTCTTGGCGTGACCCTCGACGACATGGACTTTTTGGAAGTTGAAGGCAAACTCCAGTCCCTGCATTTTGACCCCCGCTCCGATACGCTCGACCTCGGACTTGGCCGCAACTGGATAAGCGGAAATGTGGTTTTCGTGAAGCCAAGAATTCTTCTTACCGTTGAAAGCGATTTTGGTCTCCCGGTCCTCCTGCGCATCGATAATTTCCTGGCTGTTTCTAACACGGGTACAGCGCAACTCTCGGGTAGTGTCATCAACTCGGCCTGGGAGATCCCTCCCGCATCAGCAGCCGTCGTGCAGGATACGCTAAATGCAACCGCCGCGAACAGCAACATTGTGGACTTCCTATCGATCAGCCCAACGCACATTTCCTATCAGGTTAACCTCGCGGCCAATCTCCTGGCAGGACAAAGCGCTGTGCTACGCCAAAACGACCAAATTACCATGACCGCTCATCTTGAGCTACCGCTGGAATGTATGATCCAGGATGTTGTTTTGCTTGACACTTTCGACGTGGAATTCCCGGACGTTGAGAATTTGCACAGTGTCGATATAAACCTTTGGTTTGAAAATTCATTCCCTCATACGATATCCGCCCAGGTGTTACTCTCCGACAGCACGGGGGTTATTATCGATTCCCTGCTTATTGGTGACGACACTTTTATCGTGGCCGGTGCGACAAACGAAGCAGGCGATGTGATCTCTCCGGGTGAAAAAACAAGTGTTGTCCGTCTTGATATGGAGACACTTGCTAATCTCCAGCGCGCCCAAAAAATAATCATCCGGGCCGGGCTCAGTACCGATGAAGGTGGCACCAGGCCCGTCAGGTATACAACCGCGAACCATTTGCGTTGCAAGGTCAGCGCCTTAGCCACCGTCTCGCCATGAGGTATGCCCTTCTCCTTTGGTTTATTGCAGGAATCGTTACTGTTACCACCGCGCAGCAGGAGATGTTGCTGCATGCGTTGCACGAATTACCCCAGGCGGGGTCGCTGAATCCCGCGATCGCTCCGAAAAAGGAAGGGTGGATATTATCGCTGCCATCGGTCGCGTTCAACTATGGAAATAATGCGTTCACTATTGATGATCTCATCCGACGTCATGGTGCCGATTCACTGGTTTACGACATCCCTCGCGTGCTTTCAAAGCTGGAGGTACAAAACGTGATCCAATATCAATTGAACGTCGACCTGCTGAGGGTATCGTGGCGAAAGCGCAACCTCTTCCTCTCCGCCCTGGTCTCCGAGAAAGTGAACACAAAATTCTATTATTCCGACGATCTTGTTCATTTTGCGTGGTATGGTAACGGTGCCCATATCGGCGATACCGTTCGTCTTGGTCCTCGACTTGACGCGCACTATTACCGAGAACTGAGTGTATCAGGA
>CAZIAG010000601.1:0-2224 GCA_964537375.1 uncultured Roseivirgaceae bacterium | reverse complement strand
CGGTGGTTGAAGAATGGATTTCGACCGACCCGGCGGTGCGGGCGCAACGGTGGAATATCGAAATATTACCCTATGTTCCACGCCATGGTGGAATATGTCTGGTTGGGGAGAACTACACGATGACGACATACGATTTCGTGCGATTTACTCCTGATCCAATGAAGTACAATGCGTCAAGGTACCCGTCCATCATGAAAAAGCACGACAAGTATTTGAGGAAGCTTATTGCGACGGGCAACGTCGTGACCGAGGCTACATTTGGAGAAAACGAAGGGGGCATTATTGTGATGAAGGGTGAAGTCGACCGGTCCGTGTTTGAATCTGACCCCGGTGTGGCGGAAGGCCTTATCTTTCTCGACCTCAAGAGGCTTTACATCGCAAAAGGTAGTTTTTGCGAGGAGTAATTCAACCTTCAGTCGTGGCCAGTTCTTCCCTGGTGTCCGTTGACCACGAGGAGTCAAAGATGAATTCGCGGAAGACGTTCCAACGTTGGCCATCGTGCTTTAACAAAGCGAACCGGTCTGCCATGAATGCTGCCTTGTATTCCAGGTTTCTGAATTCCTCCCAAGCCTCTTTGAATTTGTCCTTCTTAAGATCCCGGAAGGCCAGTGTTAAATGTGGATGATATGGTTCGTCGCGTCGGTTGGCGTTAAGCAAGTTGAATTCCGTTCGACAGTATCGCTCCAGGACTTTCTGGAACTGGTTAAGTGCTTCGCTTACGGCCACACCGATAAACAGGACGCGTGGTGGAAAGCAATCGTAGTTGTCGAGGCACACCTTGAACGGTTCAAAGCTCGTTGCGAAGCCAGCTAGCCTTTCGGCAAGTTCATTTTCGCGGTCTCCGCGAAAACGGAAAGGCATGTGAAGTGTAATATGCGGCGGTGAACGCAGGGCAGCCCGCGTCGCGTACTTCTCAGCTACGTACTGCTTCAGCTTGAGAATATGATCGCAAGCCGGCGGCGGAGGGATCAGGGCGATGAAATATCGGTTTTCCTTTTCGGCCATGGCTTGGCACTTTCGGTAAGCAACCAAAAAAAGAATACCCTGTTTCCGTCCGATACCTTTCGTTAAATCACAAGTTCTCCACAAAGAAGTTCAGCATCATCGTGTAAAGATGATGACGAGTAGCCTGGCCCGGCAGTCCGTGATTCTTGTCGGGATAGAAGAACGACTGAAATTGTTTTCCGGCTGCAACCAGTGCGTCCTGAAGCGCCACGCTGTTTTGGAAATGGACGTTATCGTCGCCGGTCCCGTGAATCAGCAGAAAATTTCCTTGAAGACCTTCGGCGAAAAAGACGGGTGAATTGTCATCATATCCACTGGCGTTCGTCTGCGGCGTTTGCATATATCGTTCTGTATAAATCGTATCATAATATCGCCAGTTTGTTACCGGCGCTACCGCGATGCCTGCCTTATACAGTCCGTTTCCTTTGGTCATCACAAGCGAACTCATGTAGCCGCCGTAACTCCAGCCCCAAATGCCAAGGCGATTGCCATCGACATAGGAGAGTGTTGAAAGGTAACGGCCGGTCGCCAGCAAATCTTCCAATTCGTACTTGCCGAGTTGCTTGTAAGTCAGCTTTTTAAATTTTTCCCCGCGACCGCCCGTGCCGCGCGTATCCACTACCACGACAATGAAACCTTGCTGTGTCAGCATCTGGTGGAAGTAGAAATGACTACCGCCAAACGAGTTGCTGACGTTTTGCGAACCAGGTCCGCTGTACTGGTAGACTACGACGGGATATCTACGGGCAGCAGCAAAATCCTGAGGTTTTAGCATGTACCCGTTTAGTTCGGTGCCGTCGACAGTTTTAAAGGTGAAGAATTCCTTGGCCGCGAATCCATACGTTTTGGCCGCTTCGGCGAGACTTCTGTTTTCTTCCAGCGGTTTGATCAGACTATTGCCTTTGACCCTGTACAGCCGGTAAACGGCGGGCCGGTTAGCGTCCGAGTGTGTGGCAATGTAGAACTGGAAGTCGTTGCTCATGTTGATGTTGTGCGTGCCCGGCTCCGTAGTGAGCCGGGTCTTCTTTTTGCCTTTCAGGTCGATGGAGTAAACGTGCCGCTCAAGGGGCGATACTTCCGTGGACGTGTAATACACGAGGCCGGTCTTTTCATCAATACCGATGAAACTGACGACGTCGAAATTGCCCTGCGTGATTTGCTGGATAAGTTTTCCGTCTATGCCGAAGAGATAGAGGTGCTTGTTACCGCTTCTTTCGCT
>CAZIAG010000600.1:0-2232 GCA_964537375.1 uncultured Roseivirgaceae bacterium | reverse complement strand
TTACAAAGCTGTTGGTTGTATGGGCATACACATGGATTGGCGCGCTTGTCTTACTTGCAAAGGACAGCTGTGTGTGGAACGAGCAAATTATCAATGCAATTATCGTACATCTTGTCATTAGCTTCATGGATTTCTATTCTCCGTTGGGGAGACCCACTCCAGTCCGAACTTGTCGAAATCCGCTCCCATAACGGCGGCCGGTGCCATTCAAACCATGGGTTTGAAACACGGACGTTGTCGTCCGATCGATCATCACAGTACCTCGAAGGTGGTCAACCAGTATTCATCGGCAACGTTCAATAGACGCGGACAATGCCGGATACTGCTGCTCAAGTCGACTTGCCAATAAGCTACTTCGGGAAGGTAGTCCCCAATTTAGGCCGGTTGGGCAGCGACCAAACGCCTGGAATGTCTTCAGAATGACTACTGCCGTCACGACCGAGAAAATTAGCAATCGATACAGATTACTGATCGACTTGTTGGATTATCTCTGATCGGAACTGCTGAAGGAGTTTGCTGATTGAGTCCCGGGCCTCAGTGATAGCTTGTCTTACTGGGTGACCGAGATTGAATATGTTGCTCATCGGCTCTGCAAGCGCATTTGCGATTACGGGCCATCGGCGATCATAAGGTTTTGGCCTCGCATAGGGAAGTCGTTCGAGCCAACCGCGATATTTATCAACCAGCCCAGGATCCGTCTCTTGAAGCCAAACCTCGTACCCTTGGCGGGTTGCTGGAATGTAACTTCCAGCCTGAAGCCTCAGGGCTTCGCGATCGGTTAGCAAAAACCATAGGTATTCAAAAGACTCAAAAGGATGTTCCGAATCAATGTTGATAGCATACGAAAGCAACTGTTGGGCGCCCATCGCCTTCTCTGTGTTGTATGGAATGGGGGCAGTAGACCAATCAAAGTCTACCATGCTCGCAATAAATTGAACCATCCCTGCTCCAGGAACAAAAAACATGCCGACTTTTCCGGTGGCGAAGGCCCGCTCGTATCTTTCAAAAGGAGGGTAAGCTCTGTCGAGTATTTCCTCGGGTGTAGCAAGGACACCGTGGTCGAACCGTAGTGATTGCATGAACTCTATGGCCTCGATTGAAGCTGGGCTATCCAGGATCTGTGTTTCGGCGTAATTGTAAAAATGGCCGCCGTTCTGCCAGACGAATGTTAACCAAATGTCAGTTTGTGTAAAGTCGCCTAGTATTCCCCAGTGGTCAGGACGTCCGTCTCCATCCACATCTCGGGTTAGCGTTTGCGCTGCAGTCAATAAGTCATCCCATGTCCAATTTTCGTGGGGGTACGCCAGACCGGCTCCATCAAATAAGTCGCGGTTATACGCCATTGCCGCGCCAGTCGTTAGGGAATAGGGAACCCCGTAAAGCGACCCGTTGAAGCGCCAGGCATCTACGTTAAATGCGAACAAATCGTCAGGAGCAATCCCTTTGCGAATGAAGTAGGGATCAAGGGGCAAGAGCTGGCCTTCTCGTCGGAGTATGTCATAGTCTATCGGCGAGATTTTGACAAGGTCGAGTCCCGACCCTTGGATCTGGTCGTGAGTCCGGATGCCGGGACTCACGTGGACTTCGATGCCTGGCGCTTTCGAAGCAAAGAGTCTCGGGAGTTCTTCCGTATACGCAGAACTTATACTAATTTCTCCCACGGTAATCGTTGTCGCAGCGGTGCGGACATTCCCGAACGTCAATGTAGTTAAAAGAAGAACCAACGCGAGTTTTCTCGCTGATGTGGTGACGATTTGGTTCCGACTTCGCCAACTGTAAATCACGAGCATCACTTACCCTCCAACACTCGCGGGATTTAGATCGCGAGTTGCATTGTTGTTTTCAGCAACAGATATTTCTGGGGAGGAATGGTACATTTGGAATATTCAGTTCGAAATTGCTGGATTCCTTTAATGCATGGGTTTGGGGAACATGCCGCCGCAAAGCGCCAATTTCGATGTGATGTGATCTGGTACCCGGCATTTTGTCACTGACCGGGCAAGGTTAGACCGTACCAATCACGTTACCAGTGCGATCATGAATCCTTGACGACCACCGCGATTCTCCTCGCACTCTCGTTAAGGGGCCCCGAAAATTGCTAGCGCCCGCCGCCCAAAGGGCAGGCGGGCGCTCGGACCTACAGCGGGCGGAAGATCGAGCCTCGCTCGACCAGAAGTTCGCGGATCCTGTCGGCCGCTCCTTCGGGCGAGTCGAAGCGGCGAATGTGAAGCG
>CAZIAG010000599.1:0-2277 GCA_964537375.1 uncultured Roseivirgaceae bacterium | reverse complement strand
CGTAGCGTTGTGATACTCGCGCTCGGCCTCTGCCTTCGTGACGTAATTCGCATGCAAAATCAGGTTCTCATACTTGAGGCGCTGGCGCGACTCATTCAGTTGATGCTGGAACAGTTCCCACTGAACGCGCTCCTGTTCCCAGGCGGCAGCCATATTAAAGTCTGTCGGCGGCTCGTTCAGGCTGCTGATGTAATCAAGTACCCGATCACGATCGAATTCGCCCGTGGTTGGATCCTGGAAGCCCGGGTTCTGCCGTATGCCTGGGTTCACGTTGGTGCCGTGAATCATATCCTTTAGTTCGGCGACAGGTACGGTCACGCCCAACTTCTCATATTGTGCCCGGATCGCATGTCGAACGAACAACAACTCCCAGGCCTCGCGCCGGAGGTTGGTCATATCCGCATCGGTAGGCCGGCGGCGATTGTTCATCGTGAAGCTTGCCACGCGCTCGTCAAGTACTCGCTGATACTCGTTGACGGAAATCGATTCGCCCGCGATCTCGCCGACACTATCATCCCGGAAGAGCACTGAATTATTGCTTAAGACGTCGGTTAAGACAAAAGCAGAGATTGCTAGAAACACGAATACCACCACCCAGGTGCCCATCTTTTCGCGCAGAGTTCCGATCAATGCCATTTTGGTATCAAAGAGGTTTAGATGTCAGAGAAAATATATGAACGATGTAGTCTAAAAGGCCAAAATAAAGCGATAAAGCCCGCAAATTTAATGCGTTATCGCTATTAGAAAAACCCCGGGGCAAAAAATACCCTGTCGTGGCCGGTTGCCTGGCTGACCAGGGCAAAATGGCCTTAAATCACTTAAAATCAGTTTGTTGTACCCCCAGAGACAGGTATCGCCACAACCAATTGTATGCGGTTGCGGCTGGTCGCCCGCACAATAAATCTGAAACCATTGACATCGATCCTGTCGCCCTGCCTGGGGATGTCCTCGGTGTAGGAGAGAATCAGACCACCCAGGGTCTCATAGTCCCCCGTGGGCAGGTTCCATCCATAGGTTTCATTCAGGTAATCGACCTCCAGCCGCGCACTCAACAGGTAAGTACCATCATCGAGCTTGTGTTCGATCAAATCATCGCGATCATGCTCGTCTTCGATGTCGCCAAAGATCTCTTCGATCACGTCTTCCATGCTGACGATGCCCGACGTTCCTCCAAACTCATCAAAGACGATTGCAAGGCTCTTCCTCTCGTTGATGAACTTAATCAGAAGTTCGCGGGCCAGCGTTGCCTCCGATACCGTTATGATTGGCGTAAGGATTTCGTCAATCGTCCGGGGCTTCCTGAAAAGCGCTGAAGAATGGCAATATCCAATCACATCGTCTATGGATTCCTTGTAGATAATGATCTTGGAATGGCCGCTTTCTATGAAGGCCTCGTGAAGTTTGCGAATGCCATCTTCGATTCTAACCGCCACGATTTCTGTCCGCGGGATCATACAGTCTCGCACCCTCACGGAACGAAACTTCAGCGCATTTGTAAATATCTTTTTGTCGAGCTCCAGGTTTTGTTCCCAGGGCCGCACGCGGTGCATTGTCCGCAGGTAGTTATCTACCCCGGTAAGCCCGAATACGGGCTTGTCCATGGAGTACTCAAGTCTGAAAACATGCGCACTTAGAAACTTCGCGAGGGTGATGATCAGGTAAACGACCGGAAAAACCGCCACACTGATCAATGCGAAAGGCAATGCCAGCACGGTGATCAGCGTGTTCGCGTTGATCACAAAAAGACTTTTCGAAACGGAATCTACCGTGTAGGCAACAGCGATAGTGAGAATAGCGGTCAATACAACCACCGGGAGAACAACGCTGCCCCCGAATCCCGGAAGCAGACGATGCAACCAGGGCACGATAGCCTGCGTTGTAAAGATTCCAAAACAAAAGATCGAAGCAATATTGCCCACCGAGGTCGTCCCCAGAAACCACGTCGGACGCAGTGTAAAAAACCGCACAATAGTGGCCGGGAAATTTCCCTGCCGGCTGTTCAGCTCAATCTGTAGTTTATTGGCCGACAGGAATGAGACCTCCATACCCGAAAAGAATATCGAAAAAAGCAGGGAGGCGACGATGCCGAGGAAAAGTGTGCCCATTTATCTCTTTTGCCGCCGTAAAGTATAAACAAAAAAGATGACAAGTGCGAGCATTATCGCCCAGTAGCCTTTTTCAAAGCCGATAGACATTATTTGGTCAATCCCGATGATAACGAATACGACTGCGAGAGAAATCAGGACAACATCGATCAGCTTCATCGGCGAGGGAGCT
>CAZIAG010000598.1:0-2285 GCA_964537375.1 uncultured Roseivirgaceae bacterium | reverse complement strand
GACATACCCGGTACGCGGGTACATTCGACGAACTGAAGGAGACGACTGACCCTGAACTGGAACCATTTTTTAAATACTAAGATAGATGAGCAAGGCTGAAAATAGGGAAATGTCGCAGCAAGTAAGGCTGGGCATATTTGTCGTGATTGGACTTGTGCTTTTCCTGGCAGCGGTCTTTCTCATCGGGAGAGAACAAAGCATTTTCAGCCCAACCTTCAAGGTTGCTGCCTTATTCCGGAACGTCGAAGGCTTGAAGAAGGGCGATAACGTGTGGCTCTCCGGGGTGAAAGTAGGCACGGTAAGCAGTGTGGAGATCATCGACGAAGGTAAGGTGGTGGTCGAACTGGCACTGCGCGAACGCCAAAACCAGTTTATAACAAAGGATGCCATCGCCTCGATTGGATCTGACGGATTGGTTGGCAGCAAGATCGTGGTCATTCGACCCGGAGATTCATCCGAACGGATAGCTGAGAATGACACGATCAATACAACGTCTCCGGCGGATACGCAGGAGCTAATCAATATTGCCCGCGATGTGGGGGAGAATACACGATCGCTTACAGAAGACCTGGCCCTTATTTCACGCAGGATCAATGAAGGGAAGGGTATTGTTGGGGAGTTACTTAACGATGGTGAGTTTGCGCGTGAATTGCGGGTCGCGGTCGGTGGGCTACAGGCTATCAGCGCAAATACGGCAAATGCGTCAGCGGAACTTCACCGGCTGATTTACGAAATGCGGGAAGGCTCGGGGCTTTTGCCGACTCTTATTTCAGATACCTCGTATGCACGCGGCTTTGCTGAAGCGCTGGAAAATATCCGGCGTATGAGTGAGGATATGCGCCTGGCATCAGGCAACCTCCAGAGACTCGCTATAAAGCTCAATGACGAGAGCAACGCGGTCGGGGCATTACTCTCGGATGAAGAGGTGGCGGAAGACCTGCGTAGTACGGTTCAGAACGTTGAACAGGCTTCGCGAAAGCTGGATGAGAACATGGAGGCGCTTCGTCATAATTTTCTCTTTCGCCGTTATTTCCGGAGATTGGAGAAACAGCGCGAGAAGGAAGCCGCTTCTCCCGCGTCATCGCGCCGGAATGATTAGGTCGATTGGTTACGACGACGCAGACGGGTAAAGGCTGACTTGATTGGATTCCTTTGAAAGCTGCGTGAGGCGGTCTCGTCTCCCAACAGGATTGCCCATGGCCTGAGGGATTCCACCCGCTCGAAGATCACCTTCATGACTGCCAGCCCCGGGATAGCCAGGAACATCCCCGGTACACCGCAGAGCGCACCACCGATAAGTACGCCCAGGATAATCGCCATTGCGTTAATCTTTATCTTACTTCCGACGATGAACGGCATGAGGATATTGTTGTCGGCAACCTGGACCAGCCCCAACACACCGGCGACCCAAAACACATTGGTCACGTCGTCGGTCGACACCAGCGTAATCAGCATACAGAAAATGTTTGCGATCAGCATCCCGATATAGGGAACGATATTCAGCAAGGCTGCCGTCAAAGCGAGGAAGATGGGATACCGAATTCCGACGATGATAAATCCCAATGCATTAAGCGCAAAGACAATCACCAGTTCGATTAGCATTCCTGTGAGATATTGCTGACAGATCGTCTGCGATTCCTCCACTACCTCGGTGACCTTCTCGTCGTCGCGTCGGCGAAAGAATTCGGCCAGAAAACGTTTTATCGTGTCTTTATGATAGAGAATTAAAAACGTATAGACCGGCAGGAAAACGAAGTACGATATCACTTCGGTCAAGGTGACTACGGTCCGTTGAACCATCGCCGGACCTTCGTCGGTCATTTTCTCCTTAGTGTCACTGAGGTATTGGTTCTGTTCACGGATGTCTATATTGAGATGTTCCTGAATCCATATCTTGACTTCGTTAAGCAGTTCACGGAGGCGTGCCGTTAGGGTAGGAATATCGTTGAGAAAATTGCCGATCTGTTTTGAAAGGAAAAAGATCACGGCGCCGATCAGGCAAAGAGAGATAAAGATACTTAAGAGAATGGCTACAACACGGTTGAGTTTATGATCGTGCAGAAAGTTGACCACGGGATGAAGCAGCATAGCGAGTAGTACTGAAAAGGAGAGGGGCACCAGGATACTACTCCCGAGGTAAAGGGCGGCGGCAATCAGTGCGATCGTGACCAGCGTGAGCGGAAGTTTCAGGAAAATTGGAACGTCGGGGGACATGACCAAACCCGTTTCAGATCAACGTTAAAATGCCGTGCCGCCGTGAGTAATTTAATCCACAGGACTTTTAT
>CAZIAG010000597.1:1639-2323 GCA_964537375.1 uncultured Roseivirgaceae bacterium | reverse complement strand
AACCTTAGCGCTAACTGGAAAGGATTTGATGCGGGATTATTCCTTCAAGGTGTGTCAGGGAACGAAATCTACAGCGTCGTTAAGTACGATCTTGAAGGCATGACACGCCTTTTCAATTCCGGCGTGGCTGTCGTGAACAGATGGACTCCTGAGAATCCCGATACCAACGTGCCGCGTGCAATTTCTGGCGACCCCAATCAGAATGCCAGGGCTTCCGATCGTTTTATTGAAGACGGTTCATATTTCCGCGTGAAGAATCTCACCGTTGGGTATAATGTCCCGGCTGGCACGCTCGCGGGAATCTCGAACAATTCTTTATCCAAATTGCGCATCTACGTGACGACACAGAACCTGTTGACTATCACAAAGTATGAAAGCGGGTACGATCCCGAGATCGGAAATAGAAATGCAGGCACGAACGGCCTCACGCAAGGTATCGACTATGGACAATTCCCTCAGTCGAGAAGCGTAGTACTCGGTGTACAGGTTGGGTTTTAATTGAAACATTAACACGCAATTGATCATGAAACGAAGAATAGTATTATCGATGATTGGGGTGCTGGCCTTCACCTTGTCTTGTAATGATAATATCCTGGACAAGTCAAACCCCAATGAATTTACGCCGGACTCATTTTATAAAAATGGCGACCAGATCGTGGGTGCCGTCAATGCAGTATATTCAAG
>CAZIAG010000597.1:0-1629 GCA_964537375.1 uncultured Roseivirgaceae bacterium | reverse complement strand
GACCTCTTCTGCCGGGAGTATTTTTTCTTGCACGACCTCAGGTCTGACGATATGGCTTCTGGTGGCGGACAGTTGGAAACGCATCGGGCGCAGCTGCTTAACGGTGTACACGATCCGTCAAACGGCGTGCTCACGCAGGTTTGGGGAGGGTGGTACAGGCTTATTCACCAGGCAAACCAGGTGATCGAGAATGCTCCCCTGGCCAGCGAGAATGTTACGGAAGAGTTGAAGCAAAGGGTCGAAGGCGAAGCGAGGTTTCTTCGCGCTCTCGCCTATTTCGACCTCGTTGTCTTATGGGGTGGCGTGCCCTTGATGGATAGCTACGCGAAAGGCATTGGAGAGGACAAGCCACGAGCTACCGTCGATGAGGTGTATAACCTGATCATCGCCGACCTGGAAACTGCCATTGCCTATTTACCTGTGAAGGCTGCGTATGACGATAATAACATCGGCAGGGCGAACAAAGAGGCTGCACAAAATTTGCTCGCGCGTGTTTATATGCAACGCGGTGAGTATGGGTTGGCAAGGCCGTTGCTGGAATCGATCATCAATAGCGGTGCGTTCGACGGCTGGAAGAATATCCCCTATATCGAGAACTTCAGGGAAGAGAACGAGTTCAACGACGAATCGCTCTTTGAAGTAGCGTTTACCCTGGCGAATGGAGGTTCCAGCTGGGATGCTTCGGGACAAGGAACAAGCACCGAGGTGACTTTCCGCGGCCAGGAGTATGGCCCAACCGCCTGGCGCAACGTAATTCCGTCCACGTCGTTGTTGGATGAATACGAGAGCGTAGCCGACGGAGACGCAAAGGACGACCCCAGGTACAGGGAGTCTTTCTACTTTATCGGGGATACGTATTTCAACGGAACGAAGACAATCACCGACATGCAGGGGAACGACCCCAAGATAAGCTGGCGGAAGTATCAAAACATCTACAAGGCCGAAACGGAGGATCAGCGCTCCGGTATCAACATGCGCGTGATGCGCTATACCGAAGTGCTGCTGAATATGGCTGAGTGTGAGAACGCGCTGGGTAACGATCCGGAAGCCATCGCTTTGCTGAATGAAGTTCGCTCAAGGGTGGATGTCCAGATGCCGCCGTACCCGACGGCCAACTATCCGGTGGACAGCCCCGAGGAAGTATTCCGCGCGATCGTTCATGAGAGAAGGGTGGAACTCGCGGGTGAACAGATCCGAAACAGAGACATTCTCCGTTGGAGAAGCCTGGGTAAACTGACGACGGAGCCGATCTCCTACTTCACGGAAAAGCACGCGCTGTTGCCGATCCCTCAACGCGAGATTGACAACAATGCCATCCTGACACAGGCTGATCAGAATCCCGGCTACTAGTCGAAGTACTTCAAAGGTCTCAAAAAAGGAGCAAGAGCTATTCTTGCTCTTTTGTATTAAATTAGGTACGATGTTTACGGATTTGTCGAAATGGCTATGGGCTCTCAGAAACCCGTCAACCGTGCTCAAACGCCACGGTTTGCCGTGCGTACTAAACCTGTTCATCCTTTTTTCCGTGATCGGCTGCGATTCACAGAAGGAGCCTGAAATGTTTACGCTGCTGCCCTCGGCTGAAACCGGTGTTACATTTCAAAATACGCTTACCGAATCGGACACCTT
>CAZIAG010000596.1:0-2336 GCA_964537375.1 uncultured Roseivirgaceae bacterium | reverse complement strand
TTCCGGCCAGCGAACCGATGACGTTCTGTTCTTTGGTAAAAGTGAGATTCTCTCCTTTAACCTGCTGCGTCGCATAGCCGAGAGATCGTTCAGCCCGGGAAATACCGAGCGCGGTGACCACTACTTCTTCCAATGCCGTAATATCAGGGACAAGGATGACATCGATAACATTGCGATTATCAATGCTCACTTCCTGTGCGCTGAACCCGATAAATGAAAACACAAGTGTCCCCGTACCTTCAGGTACGGTTAGCGAGTAATTTCCATCGGCATCCGTGGTGGTTCCCGTCGTCGTTCCTTTCAGGAGAATGCTCACCCCGGCAAGCGGTTCGCCGGTGTCATCCACAACTTTTCCCCGTATCGTATGATCCGGAGCATCCGGTACGTAGTCACCCAGATTGCCGGGGTCGCTCTTGCGTACGATCAGGATGTTGTTCTTCATCTCCCGATACGTGAAACGTGTGTCGGCCAACAACAGCGAGAGCGTCTCGCTGAGGGTCCGGTCCGCTCTTTCCAGTTGAAGATTGTCAACACTCTTGATCTCGTCGTTCCGGTAAACAAACCGGAATGGCGTGGCTTTTTCGATCTTCCGGAGCGCCGTCGCCAGGCTTTCGCCCCGCAATTCCAGCGTTAGCCGTACATCGTTGACCCCCTGGCCGTGGCCAGGAGTCGCCATCAATAATTGAAGGGTGGAGAACAATAGCACCAAAAAAACAACACTGATTCTCATAATCTGCCTTACCAGGGGTTCTCTCATCAGCCTGTACGGCAATAACACGCCGTATCCTGGCCGCCTTTCTGCATTCGATACAGAAAAATTCATAAATTTAATTGTGTTTTAAGTGATGAGAATTATTTAAAACATGCGCCTGTGCCAATGGCCGTTGGCTCAGGCAAAGTCTCCCTGCCCTTGGCGGGGGGACTTCATTTTTCAATCAGATTGTATTCGTACAGTGTGCATCATCGGTTTAAGAGTTTGGTTTAGCTTCGTTTTCTGATTTGACTTCAAGTTCGATCTCGCCTTCGGTTTCCGTTTCTGCGTTGGCCTCATCGATTTCTCCGGCGCAACCTGCACCGCTGAGTCGGATCACGCCGGATTCCTCGACGTAGCGTACGCCGTTAAATGCACAGATCACATCGAGTATCTGGTACAGGTCTTCACCTTGTACAAAGGTTGCCGTAAACCGGCAGCCGTTTATGTTGTCATTCTCCAGGACGATCTGCGTCGAAAACCGCTGAGCGAGTATCCGGGTGGCTTCCGCCATGGTCACATCGTCAAAGAAGATGTCTCGTTCTGCCCACGCGATGACTTCTTCGCTCTTCACTCCCCGCTGTTGCATCTGTTGCGTTGCACGCGAAAAAGTGATCTGTTCATCCGGGTTAATGATGCCGAGTACTTTCCTTTCGTCGCTCACCTTTACACGACCGCTTTTCACGGTCACCGTGATGTTGTCTTCGCCCTCATAGGCCTTGACATTGAACGACGTGCCTAGTACAGTCGTCTTCAGCGCTCCCGTATGAACGACAAAGGGCCTCGCCTGGTCTTCGCGAATGTTAAAGAACGCTTCCCCGGACAATCGCACCTCGCGGGTCTGCGCATCAAACGCTTCCGGAAAATCAAGCGTGCTCCCCGTGTTCAGCAATACGGTACTTCCATCGGGAAGTTTAATGAACTGGTGAACGGCCGCGTTTTCAGCAAGGGCTTTCGCGGCTTCGTCCGTCTGCCACGCGGACATTTGATAAATACCAATCCCTGCTGCCGTGAAGAGGGCCACAGTAGCCGCTATACGCGTCCAGGTCGGGATCATTCTACGTGGCCGTATCTCGCCCTTACGGCCCAGTATCCGGTCGAGGATAACCTCCGATCTTGACTGGGGAAGCTGGTATTCGGGATTGTTCCAGACGTCGTCGAGGATGAGCCGGATCTCCTCGTCGTCATGGTCAGTAATGTACTCGATCAACTCGGCCTCTTCCTCCGCTGAACATCTTCCAGCGAGGTAGCGCCTTAACAATGAGGAGATTCGGACGTTGTCCATGGTGTTGATATCTTGTTTGGGGATTCTATGGTACGACAATCGGGACCGGGAAAAGGAGTAGTCCCTCGCAAAAAAAAAATGACTTTTTTAGCTGGCCACGATGGGCAACAGGAGAATACCGACGCGGACGATATCGGCAAACTGTGATTTGATGGTGCGCAGTGCCTGGTGCATGTGGGTCTTTACCGTCAGGCTAGAGATGTTCAACTTCCGGGCCACCTCTTCGTAGCGAAGCCCTTCCAGGTGACACAGTCGATATACGAGACGCTGCTGAGGAGGAAGATCGCTGATGGCCTGGTC
>CAZIAG010000595.1:0-2343 GCA_964537375.1 uncultured Roseivirgaceae bacterium | reverse complement strand
AGTCTCGACCACCTGATCAAGAAGACACGCCCGGAAGATCTCAAGAAAGAGTTGCAGCAGATTTCCCGACAGATCGAGCAGAACATATCAGCCGATGCCGACTGGGAGCACTTCCAGTTTCATTTCGACAGGGTGCATGGTGATTTTTCAAACCGGTTCAAAGCTGCCTTCCCCAAGCTAAGCCCACAGGAGATAAAACTCAGCGCATACCTTCGCATGAACCTCTCCAGCAAGGAGATTGCGCAATTGCTCAACATTTCAGTCCGCGGCGTAGAGATAAGCCGGTATCGCCTGCGCAAGAAACTCGACCTACCGCGGCATAAGAACCTCCAGGAGTTTATTCTGAACTTCTGAACCACTCCGCAAAGACGTAGAATGAAATCCAACCCTCCACCTCATCGACTGCGACGGAAAGGTCCCTATCCACATACGGGATACGACGATTGGACCATAAAGAAATTGGAGGAGCTTATTTTGAAACACCTGGATGCACCTGCCGTCGATTGAACCTTGGCCCAACTATCCCTTTTCCGAAACACCCGTTCCTTGGCGCGCTTGCCCGAGCCATAACGCTCCCAACACCATCGCGGTACCCACGAACGTATACAAGCTCAACCGCTCACCAACCAACGCCCAGGCATATAGGAATCCGAACGGAGGACACAGGTACAGCCACATCGATGCACGAACAGCGTCTTGCTTAAGAAGGCGAAGCCAAAGCTGAATCGCAATTACCGAAACAGGAACTATCAACCACGCCAACGAAAGCAATAAACGCAGGTCGAGCGTGCTCTTCTCCTCGTGCATCAGGAATGTAAATGGCAACGTCAGGAATGCACCGAGAAAAGCCTGCCACGCGTTTACAGACATGCGTGAAATGGTCCAATCCACACGCGCGTAGTACACCGCCCCGATGGAGTAGGCAACCTGGCTGAAGGCGATGAGGACAAGTCCGCGCACCGAAGCGAAACTCGTCTCAAGGTGTGGATATGACGCAACCAGCACACCGGTTATCCCGATCAATATTCCCGCCCATTCCAGCACGCGTACCTTCCTGCTCATCCACACTGCGGAAAAAACACTGATCAACAACGGATTCAACGCCACCGCCAGCGTCGTTATGCCGGGGGTAACTTCGTCCAGTGCCAAAACGAACAGTCCAAGGTAAAGCGTAGTGTTCAAAGCACCGAAAAGCGTCAGTTGCCCCCACTCCTTCCGGGAAGGCAGACGTTCACGCAACACAACATGCGACACGACGAGCAGCAAGATACCGGCCCCAAAGAATCGAAGGTTAAACAATACCAACGGCTCGGCAGACCGCAATCCAAATTTGCCCGCCACCGAGGCGGAGGCCCACAAAAGGGAATAGAGAATTCCAAGGCTGATGAATGAGGCCGGTCTGGTCACTGGTTATCGCGGGAAGCGAAAATGGCGCTTACAACACAAACGGCAAAACGAATGCACAAAAATTGGTGATCGGATATTCAGGTACAATGTGTGTGAAGTCGCACATACCGCCGCTGTAAATTGTTTGTCATCCGCGCAGACTACGACGCCAACGTTCTATCTTTATCCCTTTAGTTTTAAAAGTTAATCATGACCTTCAACGTAAGAAGAACACTCTTTCGTCTTTTGATCCTCATCCCCCCGATCTCATTCGGCCAGGTGGCCAAAGCGCAATCACCTCACGGCGAAGGTATACGGACAGGCGCTGAACAATTGGAACAATACCTGCCGCTGATCAAGGGCAAGCGCGTCGCCATCCTGGCGAACCAGACGGCTATTGTAGGCACAGCACACCTGGTGGATACATTGCAGAAACGCGGCGTTAATATCGTTAAGGTATTTGGACCGGAGCACGGCTTTCGGGGAAACGTGAGCGCGGGTGTGCACGTTGCGGATGAAGTAGACCCTTCAACCGGCATTCCCATCATCTCCCTGTATGGCAAAAAGAGAAAACCGTCCAGAGAAGACCTCGCCGACGTCGATATCGTCATCTACGATTCACAGGACGTCGGCTGTCGATTTTATACACACATCAATGCATTAGCCCGGCTCATGGAAGCGTGTTATGAAAACGACAAACCCCTGATCATCCTCGACCGGTCCAACCCGAACGGCTATCTCGTCGGTGGGTGAGTTCGCACATATGGCCAACGTAGAAGGGTGGTTAACGGACGGGGTGAAATGCGACCTGACGATTATCAAGGTGGCGAATTACGCACACGACATGGAGTACATTCTGCCTGTGCCACCATCCCCGAATCTCAATACTCAACAAGCAGTCATGCTCTACCCATCCACGTGCCTTTTCGAGGGCACATACCTCAATCATGGACGCGG
>CAZIAG010000594.1:0-2347 GCA_964537375.1 uncultured Roseivirgaceae bacterium | reverse complement strand
GAACTCAACGCGGAGAAATTTTCGTCACCAAATAAGGTCCGTACCATGAGCGGGGTCTGCTCGTGGTTCCCTTCAGGGCAAGGGTAGAGGATGAACCCAACGCGGAGACATTCTGGGTTTGTTCTGACTGCGGTATGAATTGGCTTCATCTTCGCAACACCTCACATTTCGTTTATTTCTTCTCACGAACGAAGATTGTTGTCGAATGCAAAATTTTACCGGACGCCAGTGTTGCTCCATTTTTCAGCTTCCTCAAGGGCCGAAAGAATATTGTCCCGCACGGTTGTAACGCGCTCCATTTCTTTTTCCAGATACGTTTTCAGAACCACGTCACTGCTGTCGGTGGGTGGGTCGAACTTCCGCATCCAGTCCATCATGCCTTCTCCTGCTGAATCAAGCTTTAGGATCATGGCTTGCCGTGCCTGTTTTTCCGACTCTGGCATGTCGGCGTTGTTTGAGATTTGTTCAGTCAGCGATTTTTTCTTCATTTCAATATCGTCCATCTTTGCCATCGCTTCATCGTGAATACGCATGACATCCCGGTAGAGCTGCTCATTTTCGCCCAGATCTTTCTCATGCGCATGGTGATTGTGATCGTGGCCGGATTTCTCTCCACAAGAAGCCGCGATCATCAGGATAAGAAAGGTGCCAAATATCTTTTTCATAACCGAATCGAAATTTTCGCTAAAGTAAGCAATCACGGCCCTATAAAAAAGGAAAGGGTGCCCGATCACTCAGGCACCCGTCCTACTCAATTAACCTAAACAGGTTACTTTACAAGAATTGGCATAGATGATGCCAACGCTATAAGATCTTCATCCTCGACCTTTTTCTTCTCATCGGCAACGATCAGGAAGTTCTCGTAGATCGTATCAAGTTCTGCTTTGCTCAATTGGTAGCCCAGGCGCTCGAGCCTGTGTTTGAGTGCCGCGCGACCGCTGCGAGCGGTTAAGACAATGCTTGAGGAGGGCACGCCGACTTCATCAGGGCTGATGATCTCATAGTTTTCAGCCGCCTTCAGAAATCCATCCTGGTGAATTCCCGATGAGTGCGCGAACGCATTCGCACCGACGATCGCCTTGTTGGGCTGGACTGGCATACGCATCAGGTCTGAAACAAGATTACTGATCTCATAAATTCTTTCTGAGCGTATGTTTGTGTGGAAGTCGAGATCCTTGTGCGTTTTTATGATCATCGCTACTTCCTCCAGTGACGTGTTTCCGGCGCGTTCGCCGATGCCGTTTATGGTAACTTCCGCCTGGCGCGCGCCGTGAATAAGGCCCGCCATCGTGTTCGCCGTGGCGAGCCCCAAATCGTTGTGGCAGTGAACGGATACAACCGCCTTATCGATGTTGGTCACGTTGTCAAACAGGTACTGGATTCGTTTGCCGTAGAGATGCGGAAGACAGTACCCGGTTGTGTCGGGGATGTTGACGACATCCGCACCTGCAGCAATTACTGCTTCCACCATTTGCGCCAGGAACGCCAGATCGGCGCGTCCAGCGTCTTCGGCGAAGAACTCCACCTCGTAGCCTTTGGACTTCGCGTACTTGACAGCCCATACACCTTGCTCCAATACCTTTTCACGGGTACTGTTGAATTTGTGTTTGATGTGAATATCCGATGACCCGATGCCGGTGTGGATACGTCCACGCTTCGCATACCTTAATGCTTCGGCTGCGACATCGATGTCGTCTTGTTTGGACCGCGTCAAAGCGCAAACCGTGGGCGCAGTGACTGCCTTGGATATTTCAATAACCGACAGGAAGTCCCCTGGACTGGAGATCGGGAATCCTGCTTCGATGATATCAACGCCTAGCAACTCCAACTCGCGTGCAATGGTGACTTTTTCCTGCGTCGAAAGCTGGCACCCCGGTACCTGTTCTCCGTCGCGCAGGGTGGTGTCGAAGATTTGGATTTTCTGGCTCATGATGTTTTGCTGTTGATTCTCAGTATTTATTTATCGCTCGTGACGGCAGCCATCATCCGGATCTGGTTGCAGATCACGTTGCCCATAACTTCGGTGCCGAGTATTTTTTCGTGAGCAGTCTGGTCGTTGGCAATGTCGCGTGTTCGATAACCTTCTTTCAGGGTCTTTTCCACTGCCTTGATGACAAAGTCAGACTCTTCAGAGAGTCCAAACGAAATGTCAAGCATCAACGCGGCGGAAAGGATCGACGCCAATGGATTGGCGATTCCTTTTCCGGTAATGTCGTGCGCACTGCCGTGGATGGGTTCGTAGAGACCGACTGTATCACCAACGGATGCGCTGGCGAGCATCCCCATTGATCCGGCGATCTGGGAGGCTTCGTCGGTCAGAATATCACCAAACAAATTCCCGGTGAGT
>CAZIAG010000593.1:0-2353 GCA_964537375.1 uncultured Roseivirgaceae bacterium | reverse complement strand
GGAGATACACACGATCGGTGTTCAGTCCGATGAAAGCGTCGTGGTCGGAGGCGTTTTCGTTACGTTCGGCAGCGATGCGATCGTTCGGCTAACACCTGAGGGCGCCTACGATCCATCTTTTCAGGCGGATACACAAATTAGCCCAACCAATGGTGACGGTGTATTTAAACTCGTCGTGCTTTCCGACGACAAGATTATCGTTGCAGGAAAATTTACCGCGTTTAATGGTGTCGAGCGAACAAACCTGGTCCGCCTGAATGCGGATGGAACCCTCGACCCAGCCTTCAACCCGGACAATGAATATTCTGCACCCATTGTTGATTTTGACATCCGAAGCTCGGATGGCTTTTTGTGCCTTGCACAGAATGAGCTCGGCAACCGCGCCTTTGGCAGTCTCACTGACGAATTAGGTCGGCGGATTCCGTCGTTCGATCTTCTTAACCGGTTCGGTGTACAGCGAATGGATGCCGCCGTTTTTACGCCGGGGGGAAAGATGTTGTTTGGAGGATCTTTCACCTCTTTCGATGGAGAACCGACCAATCAACGTATGGTTTTGGTCGACGACAACGGCGTTCGGGATGAATCATTTCCCGATTCGCCCGAATTGGAACGCGTTGTTCAGAGTCTTTCTTCTGACGGGGACCGGGTCCTTGTTGGACGGGCTTACTCCAGCCAACAGGTGAGTGACGTTAAGCTCCTGGATATTATGCACTACAACGGCGCTGTGATGCCCGGAGTTGAGATCGCATTCGAATCCTTAGGTGGCGCTCAGATACGCGTAATTAGAAGAATACAAGACGCCTACCTGGTCGGTGGCTTTTTTAACTCCGTCAATGGGGTATCCTTTCCATCGATTGTCAGGATCGAGGCACCGGTTTCCATAACGGGCTCACCCAGTAACCTTTCAGCTGTTCCGGCTGGTTTTCCGAAGCGAGTCGAACTTTCCTGGGAAGATCATTCCACGAATGAAACCGCATTTCAGATTCAGCGCTTTGGACCGGAAGACGGAGATTACATCACCATCGGATTCGCTGAGGCTGATGCCACAACCTTTGCAGACCTGACACCTGCCCAGGAAGGACAACTGTATCTTTATCGCGTTCGTGCAATAACCCTTTTTGAGGAATCGGAATTTACCAACGAAGCGCAGGCCGTGGCTCTTCCGGATCCGCCGGCAACGCCAACAGGCCTGACCTCCATATCCGAGGCAGCAACCGCATCTGAAATCACGCTTGCCTGGAATGACAATGCAGACAACGAAACAGCATTTGAAGTATACCGACGGTCACTCACCGATGCGGATTTTTCGTTGTTGGGTTCCGTTGCGGCAAACGACACTTCTTTTGTTGACGCAGGTCTTTCATCGGGTACGGGATATGTGTATCGGGTTCGCGCAATAAACGATGGCGGGGGTTCTGACTACTCAGACGAATACGCTGGGTACACCCTTCCATTACCCCCGTCTGATTTCCAGGCATCGGAACTTTCCGCGACTGAGATCGTACTGACTTGGTCATTTGAAGGCAGCATAACAAGCGTTTCCATCTATCGCTCAATCAACGACAACAGCAATTACGAACTCGTGGAAGAAATCACATGCTGCAATGGACAAATCGCCGTTGACGGTTTGCAGGAAGCCACGCGTTACTTTTGGAGGGTTAAAGCCCTCAACCCCGCCGGCGCTTCGGACTTTAGCGATGAACTTGAGACCTATACTTTACCGGAGACGCCGGAGAACCTCACTGCTGAGCGATATGGAGTTGGTAAAGCGAGACTCGCTTGGACCGATAAATCGGAGAAGGAAGCGGGGTATCGGATTTATCGCTTAATAGATGACGAAGATGTGCTCCTGACGGAATTGCCTGAGGATTCGGAGGAAGCAATTGTTGAAGTGGAACCCAATGGCACGTCGAAAGTCTCGGTCGTGGCATACACAATGCAAAATGAGTCGGCCCCAGTTCAGTTGAATGATGTTCGCGGCATTCCGGTTTCAGCAGGCGACTGGACCCGAGAGATCGTCGAAGAAGTTCCTGCTCGCTCGGACGCCGTGGCCTTCGTTATCGATGACAACGCCTTTATCGGACTTGGCTGGGACGGCAATACGGTATATAAGGATTTCTGGAGGTTTGATCCGGCGACGAATGAATGGACAAGGGTCGCGGATTTCCCGGGCACAGCTCGTGTCGGCGCGGTAGCGTTTGTGCTCAATGGAAGAGGCTATGTTGGAACCGGCAATGATTTTAGTGGTGTTATGGAGCGCGATTTCTACGCGTATGACCCTGCTACTGATAGTTGGCAGCAAGTGGCGGATTTTCCCGAGGACTTTGCTTCGGGTGGTGGCATCACATCCGGT
>CAZIAG010000592.1:0-2356 GCA_964537375.1 uncultured Roseivirgaceae bacterium | reverse complement strand
CGCACATTGGCATGTTTTAGCAACTTCGACACCTCGGCAATGCGGCGAATGTTTTCTACCCGGTCCTCGTCTGTAAACGAAAGGTTGCGGTTTAGTCCGGACCTTATGTTGTCGCCATCAAGCAGATACGTTTTGAATCCCCGGGCGTGAAGTTCAGCCTCCAGGGCCACTGCGAGGGTAGATTTTCCCGACCCCGAAAGGCCCGTAAACCAGACCAGCAGCGGTTTCTGACCCAACAGTTCCTGCCGCGCATCCGCGCTAACCTTTGTCTTTATGGGGTAAATATGTTCCAATTCAGATCAGTTTATAGAACCACGAAATAAATCCGATGCAAATTAGGCTGCTGGCGCGCCAACGCGGAAAAAGTCCTTGAAAGAGTATCCGCCCGGACCGTAAACCATCAGGTTCGTCTGGTACCCGATCGGCGTCATGAAGTCGCCCGAGGCTGCAAACGCGATCGCCGCAAAGAAAGGTGTTGTCGGCAAGGCCATTTGCTGGGCCACCGACATGGCTACGGGGAAAACAATGGAAACAGCCGCTGCGTTGGTGATCAGCGATGTCAGTCCGGTGGTCGCGAGAAAGAGCGCTGCAATTACCGCGACGGGGCCAAGGGGTTTGAATGCGTCGATGATGCCCGCTGCTAAGATTGAGGCGGTGCCGGATTTTTCCAGCGCCACCCCGATGGCGAGCGAACACACCAGGATCATCAGCAGGCTGAGGTCGAGTTCACGCCGGACATCGCCAATGCTAAGAATGCCGAAGAACACCAGCGCGGCGAGGATGATGAGACATGCGTCAAACAAGGGGATTATGCCCACGATCCCCCCGATCAGCAGGAGAAAGGAAACGATCCCCAGCGCCTTTTTCCATTTCGCCTTTTCCGGTTTTACACTGCGCGGAACGGATAGTTGGAAAAGATCTTTTTCATGGGTGCCGTTCTCGTGCTTGTCGTTGGCGAGCAGCAGGAGAAAGTCGCCGCCGCTGAGGTGCATTTCGCCGACCTTTCCCGGTACGCGCTTACCATTCCGGTGAATGGCGATGATGGAGGCGTTGTATGTCTTTCGGAAGTCGGAGTCTTTGATACGCACACCCACGAGGGCCGAGTTGGCCGGAACGACGGCTTCGACGAAGTTGAAGTGTTCGTCGGGCTCCGTGCTTTCGTCGTGAGGTACGCTCAACCCATTATCCTCTTTGATCAGGTCGTAGATCGCCTGAGTGTTGCCGGAAAAGAAGAGCGAATCGCCTTCCTCGAGAACTTCTTCCGGCGCCACGGGAGAGATCACTTCGTTGTTGCGTATGATCTCCACCAGGAAGACGTCGCGCAGGTTGCGAAGCCCGGCGTCGCGCACCGACTTGCCGATGAGACTTGAGCCGGGGCGGATCTCTGTCTCGACAATATATTCTTTGACATTCTCGCGGAGTGCCTCAATCTCATTGGGGTTGGACGGCAACAGGTTGAAGCCGATAAAATAGAGATAGGCCGTTCCCACAACAGTGACAATCAGGCCGAGGTAAAAGAAGTCGCTGAAGCCCAGGGGCACCAGGTTGTACTTAGTGATAAGACCGTTGAGTACGAGGTTGGTAGAAGTACCGATCACCGTGATCATGCCGCCCAGGATCGTCGAATACGACAACGGGATCAAAAATTTGGAGGCAGGGTTTCCTGTCTTTTCCGCCCAGTCTTTTACATAGGGGATCATGAAGGCGACGATAGGCGTGTTGTTCAGCATTGACGAGGTGCTGGCCACGAACGCCATCATGCGCAGCAGGAACTTTCGCGGTGACAGCTTGTAATGAAAGATTTTTGCAAACCACGCCGAGCCAAAGATCGACCGTATTCCCGCGGTGAGGATCACCAGGAGGAAGATAATGACGATCTGTTGGTTGGCGAGCCCGCTGATCAGTTCGCTGGGACTGATGATCCGGCCGAGGAGAAGAGCGACGGCCGCCACAAAAAACGTCAGGGCAGGGTTGAGCCACTCGCGGTAGAGCGAGAGTACGAGGAACAATACGACGGCGAGTACGTAGGCGTTGGTTAAGGTAAACTCCACTAAATTGGTAGATAATAGCGGCAAATGTAAGCATTGGTGGGTTGGGGAAAAAATGGGGTGTGGGATATTGACTAATCGCTGGTCTGCTGGTGCCAAGTACCAAGGTTCCAGGGGCCCAGGGTGGCAAGGCCCAACTGGTCACAGGGCTGCTGGTCGCTGGACGTCAAGTGGCCTTGTCTACGCGACCGCAGAATGCAACGAAACCATTGTCTACGTTATGTCCCACCGACTCACGAATTGCTTCCACTGGGCAGACCTGCGAGCGCCTTCCAGCGAATACAAGAATACTTTCATTATTATTACCC
>CAZIAG010000591.1:0-2357 GCA_964537375.1 uncultured Roseivirgaceae bacterium | reverse complement strand
GCATCGGGCCGCCCGCGATAAGCCAGAGGTTGTCCATCGTGCTTTGCTGAATAATCTTTTCCTTTTCCACCATGCCCGACAGGTACTGGCTCAAGCCAACGTCGTTGTTAAGGCCAAGTTCATCGAAGAGCTTTGGACGCCGCAGGTCGGCACCCACGACAATCGTGCGCTTCCCGGCCAGGGCGTAAACCGATGCCAGGTTCAAGGCAGTAAACGACTTACCTTCACCCGGCAATGACGACGTCACCAGGTATACTTTGTAATCCTCACTTCCCGCAAAATAATTCAGATTCGAACGCAGCGCGCGAAACGATTCGGCGATGGCCGAACGCGGCTTGCTGAATACTACCAACTGATTACTCACCGGGTTATGACCGATCCCCCCAATGACAGGCACCTGCGTTACACGCTCAATATCCTCCTTCGACTGAACCCGGGTGTTCATCAACTCAAGCAAGATAAACACCAGCACAGGAATGACAAGGCCCGCACCTCCGGCCACAGCGTAGTTCTGCCACACCTTGGGTGTGATCGACGGACCCGCCAGCGGTTGGTTCACAAGGACAATGTCCGAGGTCGTAGATGCCCTGCTCAGACCCGCTTCCGTGCGCTTCTGCAGCAGGTATACATAAAGGTTTTCCCGCAATGTATAGTTGCGCTGTATCTCGATGAGCTCGCGTTCGGTTCGTGGAATCTTCGAAAGCTGAGCCTCTATCAAAGCGATCTGTTCATCAATAAAACGGACATTGATCGCGTTGGTCTTCCGGCTGTTGTCGATCGACTTAATGATATCGTTCTTCAGCTGCGCAATCTGCTGCACCTTGGCACGATAGCTTGGATTGTCTTCCAACCTTGCTGTCTCCTCCGTGGCCCTCGACTTGTAGAGATTTACTTCCGCCTGCAGCTTGATCAGCCTGCTGATCAACTCGGTAATCACATTGTCGCTGATTCCCACGCTGGTCGGCGTAAACACACCATCATAGTTCTCCCGGGCGAGATTGGAGGTAATGTAAGCGTAATAATTCTCCAATAGTCGATACTGGAATTTTTGTGCTTCGAATCCCTGCAGGCGCTCGTACAACCGCGTCGTTTCCTCTTCCAGGGTGGTAATGATATTCTTCTTCTTGAACTGTTCAACCCGATCCTCATAATGGCGGAGCGAATCACCAATGACGGCCAACTGATCATCCAGGAACCGAATGGCAAGCGTCGCCATGTTATTCTTTTTGTTGACATCGTACAGCTGATACCGGTCGATAAACTTGTTGAGGAAATCAATCTCCTTTTGAGGTACGGCGCCGTTGATGGCCAGATCAACTACCGATGCATTCGGCATCGCCCAACTGACACTGAGCCTTGTTGAGTAGTTTCTGGCAACATCCAGGGGATCGTTGAAACGAACAATGAAGGTCTTGCCGGCTATATCATCCACAGCCCCGCGACGCGTGACCACGACTTTAGCACCGTTGATGCTAACCGTATCGCCGAATGAAAGCGACGAAAGCTCTTTGCTCACCTCTTCTTCGTCGGTAGGGAGTTGAACGGAATAGGAGTCGGCGTCTCGGGCGGTGAAATAAAAAGATAAAACCGTCTTGCCGTTTCCCACCGCGCTGAAGGTGACGGGAAACTCGGGATCGTAGTATTCCGTCGTCTTGATCTCTCCTTCCCTGTACAGGGAAACGTGAAACCCGAGCTCTTCCACGACTTCCTGCAACAACGGATACGACTTCATGATATAGATCTCATTGTAGAAATTGCGATACGGCGAGATCAATTCATTATCATACAAAAATTTGGCTCCGGCATTTTCCTCGCTTTCGCGGATGAGAATCGAAGCCTTTACCGGGTAGATCCGTGTACTGTAACGGTTGATCAGGTAGGCGACCGTGAGCGAAGCCAGGATACAAAGGATGACAAGGTACCAATAACGGATAGCCCGGTCAGCAACCCGCTTGAAGTTGATTTGAATACCCGCATCCTGCGTTCGGGCATTGTCCAGTTCGGGTATGTTTTCCAAGGTTCGGTCCACCGTTACCTGAGTTGATAGAGTGTGATGCCAACCAAAATCAGCGACACAACGGAACTGAAAAGCGCCAGGTTGTTGCTGAAATACTTCCGGAATGGACGCTGCCTCAACGGCGGCACTACGATGATGTCGTTTTGATGTACATAAAAGTTGTTGGAGCTCAACAATTCCTCTTCCAACAGGTTAACGTAGAAAACTTTGGCACTGTCGCCTTTCTGACGTATAACCTTCAAGTGAGACCGGTCAGCCAATTCGGTGAGCCCGCCAGCCATCCCGATGGCTTCCATCAGGGTCATCCGTGTATTGTTGGACGTGATCGTGGCCTCAGCGT
>CAZIAG010000590.1:740-2363 GCA_964537375.1 uncultured Roseivirgaceae bacterium | reverse complement strand
AAAATGAGGCAGCCATCATTGTTGAAAACAAGATCTATCATCACTTGAACAACGACCTAAAGGACTACTGGGAACATTGTAAAGCATCACATAAGGTCGGCATAGTGTTGTCACTATTTTCGATTAGCGTGCCCCATTCGGGGTTTGTGAACATAACACATAAAGAATGGATAAGTAAAGTTACCAAAGCCGGGCTGCCCGATAGTCTTCCATTAAATACACGCGTCTACTTAAATGATTTTATCTCTACTATGCGACACATAACGGAGTCTACCGATATGAATGAGAAAGTCGAATTTTTCTTCAGGCACACAAAGCAGATTGCCCTTGCTGATTGCTGCTGGAAGGCCGCTGGGGAATATTTTGTTAATCAACTGAGGCAACTTGCCGCGGAATATAATTGGAAATTGCACGGAAACGCTCCGGAACACCGCAGCATCTGGGACGAAGACAATGACTGCGGCGCGTACTATTGGATCGATTTCAGTCAAATGTTCACCGAGAATCATTCCGTTAAAGTATATCTCCAACTTTACGGTAAAGACAAAGCGCGCTTTTCTGAGCTTTTTGAGAAGCTGCGGCATCGTTACAAGCTCAGCGTGGCAAAGCCAAACGGGGATAAGAAGTCCGCCTATATAGATCTTGCCGTATGGTCCGATAAATGGGAGGGCGATCAATCTACCAGCTTTTCACAATTTATTTCTAATGGCTTGAAAGAGAGGCTCGACCCGATAATGAAAGAAGTATTAAGAATTCTGGGCTATGATGCTACCTTTCAAAGGACCACGCGTCTGCATGATCAATAAGCCCTCGTTTGCACATTGGCAACGGCAACAAATTACCGGAAGTTGGCAACCTGACTGATACCTATCATGAAAAACTACTACCGCATTATGCTCGGCAAAAAGAGCAGCCACATTGATCAATGTGTGAAGGAGAGCTTCATCGGAATGGATTTTGGAATCGCGCAGGATCTCTCGGTTGATCTTCCAGGCAGTTGGCGCGAATTCAATGCAAAATACCGTCCGGTATACTTGGACAGGTTTCCACACAAGACGAAGATTGCGGCCGGGCATGCATGCGGTGCGTTGTATAGCATTGTGAAGGGCATTAACGAAGGTGATATCGTTCTCTCACCCGATGGGCAAGGCTCGTATCATGTCGGTGAGGTCATCGGCGCATATAAATATCGTCCG
Organism: uncultured Roseivirgaceae bacterium; assembly: GCA_964537375.1. Classification (GTDB taxonomy): domain Bacteria; phylum Bacteroidota; class Bacteroidia; order Cytophagales; family Cyclobacteriaceae; genus Chryseosolibacter. The sequence continues at coordinate 1,167 of CAZIAG010000590.1, read as the reverse complement.
GGTGAGATCCTGTTTCACCGGCGTCCGGTGCGGTGGTTCGATAAGGTAATCGATCGCGACGCGATGAGCACAGAGCTGAGGAAATCGGCCGCAGGACAGGCGACGCTCCGTGAAATAACGACACACGGACCTGAAATCCAGAAGCTGCTCGGCAGTACACAGGTACAGGTAATTGTACCTGGTGACGACACGGTAGTTGACCCTGCGGTATTCGTCCTCGAGCGACACCTCGAAGATTTCCTTGTCGAGAACTGGAGGCAAACTGAATTGGCGAGGGAATTTGATATCTATGAGGAAGATGGCGAACTTGTTGGCAGGCAGTATGCCACGGACACCGGACCTATCGACATCCTCGCGATCAGCAAAGACAAGAAATCCCTTTTGGTTGTAGAGTTGAAAAAAGGTCGGGCAAGTGACGCGGTGGTCG
>CAZIAG010000590.1:0-730 GCA_964537375.1 uncultured Roseivirgaceae bacterium | reverse complement strand
ACATGGGATACGTCATCGCCGAACTTGCTGAACCAAATCAGAAGGTACGCGGGGTTATCATTGCCCTTGAGGACGACGCAAAAATAAAACGCGCACTAAAAGTGGCACAGAACATCGATTTTTACAGATACGAAATCAGTTTTAAGCTTCATAAGTCGTGATGAAATAATACCTCCTTTGCGCCTCCTTTGCGGGCTTAGCGAACTCAGCGTGAAACATCAGCCGGCTTTTCAAATTCAACTCAATTTTTCCGTGAGGCATTCGCTGCCTTTGCAGTTGATACCCGCGGTAGGGATGGGAAGGGTTTAGCCCGAGGAACGAGGGCCGGTGCGAAGCGGAGCCCTGAACAGCCCGACCCGCGAAGCGGGTACCGCCCGAAAGGGTCGCCGGCTTGCCCGCCATAGCTGAAAGCGAAGGCGGGTTTGAGTGAACTGTTGTTGAGGGTCTTCTGCCTCACGGATGAATTCGGGTCCAGTCTGAAAGCGAGCTGTTTTTTTCACGCAGAGGCGCAAAGGGCGCAAAGGGTTTGAGCACGACGATAGGTTAAGTCTGCCTTGCGGTGAGATTTTTTTGTCGGGCAGAGGATTAGAATGAACAATATAGAAGTACTTTGAGCGGAGTCGAATCTATTTCCCCTTAGGGTAAGGGTAGGGTGCAAACTCAAAGCGTACGATAACTCACACTTGATCGGAGGGCGGTCTGTCTTACGCGCACCAAATTCCAAGGCTTG
>CAZIAG010000589.1:0-2372 GCA_964537375.1 uncultured Roseivirgaceae bacterium | reverse complement strand
GGATGGTTAGAGGACCGTATTGATCCGCGCTCCATGGGAAATTTGTATTGGGGAAAATGTCCCTTTCCGGCAGCAATGCGGGAACCGCTGTCACCGAACTGATGTAAGGAAGTTTCACCAATTCGTCTGCCTGCTGTTGAGTTAAGAACATCCCGTATAATGCGGTATGGTCATCTGTATGAGCGAGGTAATAATCGTTCGGATCGAGGCTTAGGCGGTCCAGGTTATGACGGTTTATGGTTCCGTTGGTTTCTACTCTAAAACGGTGTTTCATTCCCGGATAGTTGGGGAGTGCTTCACCATTCACGCGGAGATCCCCATTGGAGATGGTTAATACGTCGCCTGGTATGCCGACGCAACGTTTTACGTAGAATGTTTTCAGATCGATAGGGTAGTCCCTACCGTCGTTTTCCCGGATGCCGGGCACATTGAATACCACGACGTCCTCCCGCTTCACCTCGCTTATTCCGGGTAGTCGGTACGAAGGCAATTCGATCCAATCGAGGTAGGAGGGGATCGTTGTAAACCAGAGTCTCTGGTGGGTAAGGGGCATTTGCAGGGGAGTGCGTGGAGTCCTGGGCCCGTAATGTATTTTACTGACAAACAGGTAGTCACCCACCAGTAACGTATTTTCCATGGAAGGGGTAGGGATGACGTATGCCTCTACCATTGACCACCGAAAAAGCGTTGCGACGACTACGGCGAATGTAACCATTCCTAACATCGCCGGTATTGATTCCGGCTGTAGTCTTATGTCGCGAAGCATACGGTTTGCAACAAAATTGCGGCGACTGGCGACGATCGTTCTTTTTTAATTGAACAAAACTAATGGCCGCCCGTATTCATCCTGAGATATATTCCTTACCCCCTTTTATATGCTCAAAAATTACGTGATCCTGGCGTTGCGCAACCTGTTGAAGCGCAAGGCTTATTCGTTTATCAATATTTTCGGTCTTGCAATCGGTGTTGCTGCCTGCCTGATTCTTCTGAAGTACGTCGACTTTCACCTCAGCTTTGAGAATTATCATCAGAATTCCGGTGACCTGTATCGCATGATCAGCACAACATACCGGAATAACGAAAATACAGGGACCGGAGTGCTCACGGGTTACGCGCTGGGTCCGCGGATGAAGGATGACCTGCCCGAAGTAAAAAGATACATTCGCGTTCACCCTGCCTATGGTGCGGCGGTGGTTGGCAACCCGGAGGTTGAATCGCTCACTTTCCACGAGGAAGATATTCTTTTTGTCGACTCAACATTCCTGGATGCGTTTACCTACAAGGCCGCGGAGGGGAACCTTGCAACCGCTCTCGACAATCCATCTTCGATCGTCCTGACGAGATCCACGGCTGCGAAATATTTTGGAGATAGCCACGATGCCGTTGGTAAGACGGTGAGTGTGAACGCCGGATGGCTGGACGCTGACTTTACCGTATCGGCTGTGGTCGACGATGTCCCCGGAAACTCTCATCTCACGTTCAAGTTTCTTATCCCCCTGTACAAGCTATTGGAGACCCCGCAATACACGAACGATAACGGCTGGGGTTGGCAAAACTTCCTGACCTATGTTCAGCTCCATCCGGGCATAGACCAGGCGAACGTAGAAAATAAGTTGCCTGCCTTTGTGGAGACACACAGGGGCGAGGAACTTCGGAAAAATGGCACTCAGGTCGAGTTTGATCTGCAACCTATTGAGGAGATACACACGAATCCGGGGCTGGAGTTGGAAATGAGTGCAACAATCAGTATGACCACGATCTACTTTTTTCTGTTGATCGCAATTTTTATTTTGGCCATTGCCTGGGTGAATTACATCAACCTGGCCACGGCGCGTGCCATGGAGCGGGCTCGGGAGGTGGGCATTAAGAAGGCCGTAGGTGCGATGCGTGGTCAGCTGATCGTTCAGTTCCTTTTTGAATCGATGGCGGTGAATTTGCTTGCCATTGCGCTGGCCCTGGTGCTTGCGTACGCATTCATACCGGTGCTGGCAGGCATCGTGGGGCAAGACCTGTCATTTGATCTTCGCGATCCGCATTTGTGGATGGTGATGGCGGGGCTGTTTGTGGTGGGATCGCTGGTATCGGGTGCGTATCCCGCGTTTATCCTTTCGTCCTTTAAGACGTCAATTGTGCTAAAGGGTGCCGCTGAGAAGATCGGAGGAGGATTTTCATTACGTAAGACGCTTGTTGTTTTCCAGTTCGTTTCATCCTTGGTGCTCATTGCTGGCACATTCGCTGTCTATCGCCAGATCATGTTCATGAGAAATCAGGACAAGGGGCTGACGATGGACCAAATGCTCATCGTCAAAGGACCACTCGTTTTTGAAGGAGAAGCGGGGCCTGCTATTGTGGAGCGTTTGACTACCTTCAAG
>CAZIAG010000588.1:0-2374 GCA_964537375.1 uncultured Roseivirgaceae bacterium | reverse complement strand
TGGTATCAAGGTCCATACGGCTTATCTGCTTTTCCGGAAAATGGAGGTTCAATTCTTCTTCCAGTTTTTCCGTTCCGTAACCCACCGTGATGATACGCGATGATGTACAGACCGGGCATTGCGCGGGAAGCGGCTGACGGTAGCCGCAATAGTGGCAGACGATGGCATTCCGGAATCGATGATAGGTGAGGCTTACCGCACAGTTCTCGCATTTAGGCACCCAACCGCAATCCTGGCAATTGACCATGGGGGAGTAGCCGCGGCGATTCTGAAAAATGATGACTTGTTCATTTCGGGCAAGGGCTTCCTCGATGTTTCGCATAAGCAATCCGGAGAACTCACCCTTTACCGTTTTGCGTTTGCGTTCCTCGTTCATGTTCGCAAGGATGACCTGGGGGAGTTGGGCATCTCCGAAGCGTTTTTCGAGTCTCACTATTCCGTATTTGCCCGTGATGGCATGGTAGAACGTCTCTATAGATGGCGTTGCCGAACCCAAAACGACCTTTGCGTGGTGGATATTCGCCATCATGAGCGCAGCGTCGCGGGCGTTGTAGCGCGGAGCTGGTTCCTGCTGCTTATAGCTTGCGTCGTGTTCTTCATCGACGATGATGAGTCCAAGGTTGTCGAATGGGAGAAAAACGGACGAACGTACGCCGACGACAAATTTCAGTTTCCCGTGAAGGACTCCGTTCCACACTTCAACCCTTTCGTTGTCTGAAAACCGTGAGTGATACACGCCCATCGCCGAGCCGAAGACTTTCTTGAGCCGTTGAACGATCTGCGTGGTAAGGGCTATTTCAGGCAAGAGGTAAAGCACCTGGGCACCGCTGTCCAATGCTTTCCTAATGAGGTTGATATAGATCTCGGTCTTTCCGCTGCCGGTGATTCCGTGGAGGAGGGTGATGTTCGTTTGCCCGAAGCTCCGAAAGATCTCGGCTTGCGCTTTTTCCTGTTCTTCACTGAGCATGATGGTCGGGCGTTCGCTTTCGTCGTGGAAGCCGAAGCGTGGAACGATCACCTCGAACTCTTCGAGAATTTCATTCTTTACGAGTGTCGCCAGTGACGATTCAGAGAGCCCGGACGTTAACAGTTCCCGTTTCGAAATGCCGGTTTGATTAGCAGATGGATCTTGCAGGACCGGTACATTCTGCAGGTATTTAAGGAGAATAGCCTCCTGTTTAGGCCGCGATGCGAGCGTCTCGAAAAGTTTTTCCAACGCCTCTGCGGAGTTGTAATCACCGCGCAGGCGGACTTTCTTTTCCGTTTTTGGTTTGAATTTCTCCTTGACCTCCTCCAGCAGTACAATGGCATTTTTTCCGGCCAGTGACTTGAGAATGCTGTAGAGGTATTTCACTCCGAGGAATTTCGATATCTCGGAATAGGTCATGGCACCGTGCTCGAGTTGCCTGACCAGCATAATTTCTTTTTCTGAGAATGCGTGATCGCTTTCGTCGATGTTGAATCCCGGATAGAGCTGCACCATGGATTCGCTGGAAAGCTTCAGTCCGGCCGGCAGCGCTGCATTCATTACCTCGCCCAGAGTGCACATGTAGTAGTTGGCCATCCATTCGAAAAAGCGAAATTGCAGGTCGGTGATCGAAGCAAAATCATCGAGCAGTTCGAGGATGTATTTTGCCTCGTAATCACGCGGAGGATTTTCGTGTACCCTGACAATAATTCCGGTGAGTATTTTTCGCTCGCCGAACTGAACAATGGTGCGCTGCCCGGTTTGGACTAACTCATTTAGTTTGAAGGGTACGCGGTAGGTGAAGAGTTTGGGTATGGGTACAGGTAGCAAAATATCCGCGAACAGGGTTCTTTGGATGTCGTTGTCGGCAGCGGCTTCCATCGCGCCCAAATTACCGAAAAACACCTAACCCCCAAATTAATGATCAAGCTCCGTCAGGGCTTCCTCAACGGTAGAGACGGGTTTGCGACAGGCTTTGTCATAACACACATATATGGCGGTTCTCCCATTGAGTTCGCCTTTACCGGCGATCAATGGCAACTCGCTGACAGACATTGTGCCCATGGTGAGTACAAACGGATTGAAATGGAGATGGAACTCTTTTCGCATTTCTTCAGCATCGCGTCCGACAACGACCACTTCGGCGATACCGCGGTTAATCTCGGTGTAGGCGATCCCCCAATTCGACATATAGTTAGGTTCTGATGTGATCACCTGGCCAAACGGAAGCGTCATATTCCTGGCCATGTCCTTCCACGTTTGCTTGTCTAAAAGTACACCGAGATAAAACAAACCCCTTGCCATCACGGAATTTGAAGCGGGGATTACATTATCAAAAACCTCCTTGCGTTGCGCGATCAGGCGTTCACGGTATTTCCCGGTATAGAAGAACAATCCGTCTGCACT
>CAZIAG010000587.1:0-2376 GCA_964537375.1 uncultured Roseivirgaceae bacterium | reverse complement strand
TAAACTAACGAAAAGTTGCCTTTTGCTTCCAAACAAATGAACTATCACTTATCCACACGAAATATCCGAATGATGTAAGATCAACAATCTATATCGCGATTTTCTAAGTCAGGTTTTCCTGACTAATCCCGCCTCAGTTTCGTAAACGAGAAAGTCAATAGTACTTTTGTACTATGCTGACTTGTTGTAAGAATTTACGCGAGTATCACCTTAATCGTAACGCAGACGGACTGTGAGCCATTCTGTTCGAAATTCTTAATCCTCGAATACTCGGGGTCCGATATATGGGCTAGAAGTCCGGGGTAAGAGTAGTATCGCGTTATGTTCATAGAAACGAGACGATTTGTGCGGATAACGAGAGCGCCATCCCGGCTAGATTAGATTTGGACGTGCGACCCGGGTTGGTGTTCTTAGGATTGTGATTCTCTTTGATAGTCGGGGCGGTGAAGAGGTTCGGGTAATCGAACGGCTGCAACCTAATTGATTTGCAATACTCAAGAGTACCGATCCCTTCTTGACTTTGGCGCCTGTAGCTGATTCACAGTCTTAACAAGCCAGGGCACCCAATGATCGAGATTTTTTCGGATATTTGATACGCGAGGGCTGTTGAAGCCCCATCCCCGCACCCATCTCGACTGCCCCGGCCCCAGTCCCGCGGAAGGCGCCGCCGGTTGTTTCTATTCCGCAATACAACTCCCCTACTGGCATCATTTTGTTGCAGAAAACGTTTGAAATCAATGTTTTTTTTGCGTGAAAGCGACGGCTACCGACACCGGCTACCAATCCCCCAAATCTGCTCATTTGTTGGGCAAAATATTGACTGGATAGTTGTATCCTGCAAAATTGATTATACGCAAGGAATTAAAATGCGACGCTTATGATAAAAAAACTACTCCTTAGTGTGCTGGTTTCCAGCGCGTTATGTATCACCGCGTATGCCCAGGACCGCACGGTCACGGGTACGGTGACATCGGCTGAGGACGGCATGCCCGTGCCAGGGGCCAACGTTGTTGTTCAGGGCACGACCAAGGGCACCGCGACCGATGCCGATGGACGCTACTCTATTCAATTGGCGCCCGGCGAAAATGTCCTGGTTTACTCGTTTGTGGGATTTACCCCCGTCACGGTTACGGTGGGTGAGCGGTCGGTCGTTGACGTGACCCTGCAGGCCGATGTCACAAACCTGAATGAGGTGGTCGTCATCGGTTATGGTACGCAGGAACAACGCGACCTAACTTCAGCGATCACCACCGTGAAGGCAGATGAGATCCAGAAAACCCCCACGAGTCAGGCCATGCAGGCTTTGCAAGGACGGGTGGCTGGTCTGCAGGTAGTCTCCAGGGGTGAACCTGGTGAGTCGCCCACGGTCCGCATCCGTGGAGTTGGAGCTCTCCAGGGCGATGGCGCTCCGCTTTACGTGGTCGACGGGATGTTCTTCGACAATATTGACTTCCTCAACACCGCCGATATCGCGACGATCTCGGTGATGAAGGATGCCTCGGCTAAGGCCATCTACGGTGTGCGCGCGTCCAACGGTGTGGTTCTTATCGAGACCCGCTCAGGCTCTTATCGCCAGGCGCCGCGAATCACATACGACGGTTACTATGGAGTGCAGGTGCCACAAAACGTGCTTAAGGTGGCCAATGCGGAACAGTTTTCCCAGTATGTCCGTGAGACGGGGGCTGCCGCTGACCTCGCGTTCCTGAACGCAGCGTTTGCCAGGTATGGCAGGAGCCGCATCAACCCTGACGTTCCTGCGGTGAACACCGACTGGTACGACGAAGTGCTGGTGGACTCGTCACCGATTCAAAACCACTCCATCGGTATCGACGGTGGCGGGGAAGGGGTCAGGTACTCAGTGGGTGCTAGCTACTTTCGCCAGGATGGATTGTTGAAGTATACGCGCAATAGCTACGAGCGCATGAACTTCAGGGCGAAGGTAGACTTTGATGCTGCCGACTGGCTCAACGTGGGAGGTAATGCGATTATCAGCAGCGCCGACCGTTTCCTTGGCGACAACGCCGTCTGGTTCCAGACCTACTTCGCAGTTCCGATCCTCCCGGTATACGATGACTTGAACACCGCTTCCACCGACCTGCTGTCTAACGCCAAGATACTCGGCTACCGGAATCCACAGAATCCACTCTATAATTTGTTCTACAACGACCATCGGTACAAGGTGGGCAAGCTTCTCGGAAATTTTCATGCTGAGTTCAAAATCATCCCTGACAAGTTGAGCTTCCGTACCACGTATAATTACAGGCTCGAATCCATCAATGAACGGTTGATGAATATGTACTACCACGATGGACTGTCGCCAAGGCAGTCGGCGATCAGGAAAGAAAACACCACGACGCTGAACACCATCTGGGACAA
>CAZIAG010000586.1:0-2384 GCA_964537375.1 uncultured Roseivirgaceae bacterium | reverse complement strand
GATGCATTTTGTGCTGAGCCACGGACCTTTCCCCGAGGCAATCCGGTGTCCGCGTCGATGGTTGCGTTTTCGTTCAGGTCAAAATCGTCATCGGTTTGCCAGCCCGACAGGATTCGGGCTGCGGCTTGCACGTCCTCTTCGGTAAACAAAATATAGTCTCCGGGTCCCGACGGCTCAGGAAGGGTGCCTTCGAGACCCCTTCCGATAGATTACAGCTCAAGCAGTTCACGGGCGTAATTCTCGTTGGGGCTTCCCTTCACATTCAGGTTCCCGTCCAGCAACCTCAACATGGCGTTGTCGACCGAGACTTTAACCGTTAACGTCTTGAAATTTATTTCCGGATCGGAATTGAGGCCGTCTAACGCAAAGAAGCGGTACAGCTGATTCTGGAAGTAAAGGGCCCGACTATGGTTTACCTTAGATTGGATTGTCGTGAAGTGACAATGCAGAAACATGACGATCCGTTCGCGGGCCGACCAGGCCAATGAAACCCCTGGGTCTACGCCGGCGCTCATCATCTGACCGATGAACCACCCTTTGAAGTATTCCTGCAGATCGCTTTCGTCACTATTCGCGTCCGTGGACTCCTGGAAGACCCACGGTTGGCCGGTGAGAGGATCATTTGGAGGTGCGGCTTCAGCCAGTGGTTGGCCGAAAAGAGCTGCGACAGCCTCGGCCGCAGTGAGTTGGGCGAATTGATCGATATCCGCTTTGGTCGCACCGAAAGTTGCTCTACGCAGCAGGTGTGCGGCGCGTTTAACGCCTAACACTCCGCTCAGTTCAGTCAATGCCATAGGGAAAAATATGGAGTTGATACATGATCGCCAAATATCGGTACGCATGAAGGCCGATAAACGGCATTAGTGCTGGATTTTTGGTGCTTTTTTCGCGGCGAAGAATGGTCACTATGGAGGTGCATGCAACCCCGATTCAGCAATGAATTGTTATTTTTGGTATATGAAGATTGTAGAGTGCCCGCGTGATGCCATGCAAGGTCTCCACGAATTTATTCCCACGGAGAAGAAAGTCGAGTACATCAATCAACTCTTGCGGGTTGGTTTTGATACCATCGATTTCGGAAGCTTCGTATCGGCAAAGGCGATTCCTCAGATGCGGGACACTCGTGAGGTAATCACGCGACTGGATTGGCGGCTCGCCAAATCAAAGCTATTGGCCATCGTGGCCAATACAAGAGGGGCGGAGGAGGCATCCGCGTACGAAGCGATTTCGTATCTGGGGTTTCCGTTGTCGCTGTCGGAGACGTTTCAGCAGCGAAACACCAATCGTTCCATTTCGCAGGCACTGGATACGGTGAACGAAATAAAGGATATTTGTAGACGAACTGGAAAGGGACTGGTCTGCTATCTGAGTATGGGTTTCGGAAATCCTTATGGGGATCCGTATGATGCGGAAGTGGTGGGCAAGTTTGTTGATATCCTCGTCACGCTGGGCGTTGATGTGGTCTCTCTTGCCGACACGATCGGGGTTGCCACACCGGAAAGTATCTCATGGCTCTTTGGCAACCTTCGCAAAACATTCCCGACGATCGAACTGGGCGTGCATTTGCATTCACGACCGGACTCTGCAAGGGCAAAGGTAGAGGCCGCTATCGATGCGGGATGTCGGCGGTTTGACGGCGCGCTTCGCGGATTCGGAGGATGCCCGATGGCGAAGGACGAATTGGTTGGCAATATCGCCACAGAAACGATATTCGATGTACTGGCGTCGAGAGGTCAGGCACCTCCGATCGACCGCGACGCTTTCCTCAATGCCCAAAAAATGGCGGACCGGGTCTTCCCCGCACGCGGATAATTCACGGGGACACAAAAACATACATCACGGCGTTTGTGATCTTATTCCTTATTAGATTTGGAGAAACCAAACCCGCCAGAAGATGAAATATGCGCTGCTCTTGTTCTGGATTGCTGCGACATTTATTTCCTCGCTTGCGCAAACCGCAGAGGAATACACGCAACGTGCCCGTGTACTTTACGAAAAACAAGAGTACCTCGAGGCGTTGTTGAACCTGAACGAGGCACTGTCAGAGGATTCCAATTACGCGCAGGCGTACTACGTCAGGGGCAACATCAAAGATGCGTTTGATGACAGGCATGGCGCAATGAAGGACTACAACCTTGCGATCGAAAAGAATTCACGCTTTGCCGAAGCTTTTTTGGCGAGGGGAAATGTGAAAATGAAATTACAAGACTTCTATGGCGCTATCGATGATTATTCCGCCGCCATCGATCTTAATCCAACCAATATCGACGCGTATTTCAGTCGTGGGAAAGCGAAGCAATACCTTCAGGCGTACGAGGACGCGATCAACGACTGCTCAAAGATCATTGAGATGAATCCGAAAAGTACAGACGCGTACATCATGC
>CAZIAG010000585.1:0-2391 GCA_964537375.1 uncultured Roseivirgaceae bacterium | reverse complement strand
AACTGATAAAATGACGGTTTGCTATTCTCTGGTAATTTGTCGTAAAGGGTTCTTGCCGATCGATGCAATTGCCTGTATTCATCCAGAATCCGCTCGGCTTCGCGATAATTTTCCAGGCTGTAAGTATCGGGTTTCAACATCTCCGGTGTCCGACGTGCACCATATTTTGTATATAGGGCAATGATGTTTGCGATCTCCGTCGAATACGCGTTGCCAAATTGCTGCGCCGACCATTTTTCGTACCATAACGGCAAATCAGCCGCCTGCATGTCGGTATTCCACGCGAAGTCGAGAAAAAAACTGATCGGGATCTCCATCGGTTTGATATCACCGACGTTCACAATCCAAAGGTCGCGTATACCCCAGGCATAGGCCAGCTTCATTTGCTCCCATACTCTTTCAACCTGTGTGACGTTAATCCATCGGTACGAGACAGGACCACCGACAAAATCGAAATGGTAATACATCCCGTAGCCTCCCTTGTGATTCAGCTCTTCCTTTTTCGGCACAATCCGGATGTTTCCCCAGTTATCATCGCAGAAAAGGACGAGAATGTCATCATCAACACGCAGCCCTTTATCGTAATAGTCCTGTACTTCTTTGTAAATGGCCCAAACCTGTGGCGTCTCGTGCGCAGGCTTGCCGGTAACTTCGGTCAGGATCTTTCGCTGGTCGGCGATAATTCTTTTCAACAGGTCGACAGCGGTTTCGTCGCTCATGGCTTCATCGCCATCGCCTCGCATGCCGACGGTGACGACACTCTCATAGTCTCCCATGCGTTCAATACCGCCGCGCCAGAACTCACGGATCTTCTCTGCATTGGTTTCATAGTTCCACGGCCCGCCATTGTAGCGGCGCCATTCTTCGTGGTAGCGCATCATGGGCTCATGGTGCGTGGTAGAAATGACGATCCCGTATTCGTCCGCAATGCGGGGATTCTCAGGGTCGTCGGTGGCAAAGACGCGTGGACGCCACATCGCAGGCCAGAGGTAGTTCGCCTTGTTTCGCAGGATCAACTCAAAAACCTTTTCATAAAACGTGTGATTAAATGATCCAAACTTCTCTCCTACCCAGCCTGTCAACGCAGGCGCCTCATCATTGATAAAAATTCCGCGGTACTTGACCTTTGGTTCTCCTGCGGTATAGGCTGTCCCTGGCTTGACAAAAACATTCTTCCGCGTCTTGATCGGAACGTCCGCCCACCAGTACCACGGCGAAACGCCCATCTTCTCAGACAGATCAAACATGCCGAAAATGGTAGCCCTCTTGTCACTGCCAGCGATAACGAGGGCATGGTCCACGCCCTTTATCGGTTGTTTCACGTTGAGGATGAGATATTGTTCCCATTTCCCTTCCAGGACAGAGACGTCAATCTTCTTCTCTCTTACGAGTTGGTCGATCAGGTTGCTTTTTCCAATGCTCCCCACAATGATCACCGATCCGCCTCCCTGCACATTGTCTGCGTTTGTAAGTTTCACCTCGGATCCCGATACGTACACTAAATCTTTCCTAAAAAGTTCGGCGACCCGAAGTACGCCCGGGTAGTCGGATGTACTCACCAGAATACGGGCGGGGTTACCGTCCTCTACCAACGGAAATGCTCCGCGAGACCTTTCTGTGGTCAGGTATGAAGAGGGCGGAAACGGATCGTTCGTAGCTATTGTGAGAACCCGGCCAAGGATGCCCTGGTCTCTTTCTTGCGTGTAGCCGAATGGAGAAACTGACGCCAGCAACAAAATAGCAAACAATGAACGGATCGCGGGCGTACAGAAATTGTCGACGGTCCTCATGGCGATAGGAAATCAGATTTAAACCTGGTTCAATATACCGACGACGACGGCAACGACCAATTTAAGATTGGTTGTGTGCGCCATGGTGTCGGAAGACGGCCGGTTATTCACGCTACGAGAGTTGTACATTTGATGTACCTTTGCCCCTATATGGCGCGAATTTTTATCACGGGTTCGGCTGATGGACTAGGCCAATTGTCGGCGGCAATGTTGTTGCAACAGGGCCATGATGTCGTCTTGCATGCTCGCAATACATCGCGCGGCAAGGAGGCGCTGGAGAAGACACCCACAGCAAAAGGTGTGCTGATCGGCGATCTGGCCAGCATCGAAGAAACGATAGAACTCGCCTCGCAGGCCAATCAATCTGGTGTTTTCGACGCCGTCATCCACAACGCAGGTGTTTATCAAACTTCAGCCAGGCAGATCTTTGCGGTAAACACCTGTGCTCCCTATATCCTCACCTGTCTTATGAAAAGACCAAAGCGATTGATCTACCTTACCTCCGGTATGCATCTGCACGGTCAGCCGAACTTTGAACAATTCAAACGCGACACCAGCGGCATCAGTTATTCAGATTCGAAGTTGCATGTGGTGATGCTCG
>CAZIAG010000584.1:0-2397 GCA_964537375.1 uncultured Roseivirgaceae bacterium | reverse complement strand
GATCTTAACCGGTCTGTCGCTGTGGTTAGTGAAGACGAATTCGTGGATAACCGGGCCGCCGGCTTCGGCGACGATGCCAAAATCAAAGGTCTCCTCCCGGAAGACCAACTGTTTTGCCTCCTGGGCTATGCTGACATTCAACCACAGCACACACACTCCTGCCAGTATCTTTTTCATCGGGTATTGTTTACGCACCAAAATTAACGAAATCTCCCCCCTTTCATTTCACCGCCGCGCACAAATACGTCCCAGTTTCTGCCAATTTGCTTTCTTTGCAGTTCTATGGCAAGAATCCTCACCGGCATCCAAAGCAGTGGACGGCCCCACCTGGGCAACCTGTTGGGGGCAATCATCCCGGCTATCAAGCTTTCGCAACAACCGGGGAATGAATCGTTCTTTTTTATTGCAGACCTGCATTCGCTGACGACCATCAAAGATCCTGAAACGCGATCTGCAAATGTGCGGGCGGTGGCTGCTGCATGGCTCGCCTTTGGCTTTGATATTGAGAAGAACTACCTCTACCGTCAATCGCGCATCCCGGAAGTTTGCGAGTTGACGTGGTATTTAAACTGCCTCACACCGTATCCGATGCTTGCCAACGCCCACTCGTTTAAAGACAAATCGGAACGGTTGTCGGACGTCAATGCAGGACTGTTTACCTACCCCGTGCTGATGACGGCAGACATTATCCTTTACGATGCAGAATTCGTGCCGGTAGGGAAAGACCAGCGACAGCACCTTGAGATCGCGAGGGACATCGCATCGGCATTCAATAATCAGTACGGGGAGACCTTCGTCATCCCGGAGGCAAGAATTGAAGAACAGGTGATGACCATCCCGGGTACCGATGGCCAGAAGATGAGCAAATCGTACGGAAACATCATCGACATTTTCCTTCCGGACAAGGAATTGCGCAAACAGGTGATGTCAATCGTCACAGACAGCACTCCCCTCGAAGCGCCCAAGGATCCCGACAAGGACAATGTCTTCGCGATCTACAGCCTGATAGCTGATGAGGGTCAGCAGGCTTCTATGCGTGAAAAGTACAGGGCGGGCAACTATGGGTATGGACATGCCAAGCAGGAACTCTATGAACTACTGATCACGAAATACGCTCGTGAAAGGGAGACGTTCAATCACTACATGAACAATCCCGAGGAGCTGGAACGAAAACTTGAGCAAGGGGAAGCCAAGGCGCGTGTAATCGCCCACGACGTCTTAGCCCGCGTGAGAAAAAAACTCGGATTTGCGAGTTAGGGTAGATTAAATCAGGCAGTCCAGACGACTTCCTGTTTATCCTTTCCGATAGAGAGTATGATCCGGATGGGGTTTGTCACCAGCAAAAGTTTGGTGTCTTTTCCCGCAAACTTGTCTGTTTCAACCGGTACCCCCTTCAGGTAGGCGATGGGCAGCAGGACGTCGTTGTCGGGACAAACGTCATCGTGGACTTTCCGCAGGACCCCCTCCAGTTGATCACCATAGTTTTCCTGAAAATCATCCTCGAGATCGTGCAGCTGTTCCTCCACGTCATCGTACTTTGGATTGTTGTAATCGAGTTTACCCAACTCTTCTCTCTTTTTAACGATCTCCTGAAGAGCCTTGTCCAATGCCTTTACGTCCATGGCGTCAAATTTCGGTAAAAAATTACTGAAATCATCGTAATCCAAAAAACTGCCCTCAATTGGGCCGATTGCTTACAGCGGGTATAAAATTTTTGTTCCCTTTGTATTGGTCCGGTCGCGGCGACCACGTACCGGTTGTCCATGCCTGCATTTGAGGTATTCCCAACAAATCCTAACTTCACACCACAAACCTTAATGCGTTATGAAAGAGGATTTCCTGCCAATCAACGGAACAGACCACATCGAATTTTACGTGGGGAACGCCAAGCAGTCCGCTCTCTTCTATCAACATTGCCTTGGATTCGAGCTAGTGGCCTATGCCGGCCCTGAAACCGGTGTTCGCGACCGGGCATCATATGTCCTGCAACAAAACAAAGTCCGCTTTGTCCTTACCACAGCGCTTCATAAAGATTCTAATATTGCCAAACACGTAGCCTTGCACGGCGACGGCGTAAAGGTTCTCGCGCTGTGGGTCGACGACGCCACGAAATCATTCCATGAAACGACCCTGCGAGGAGCAGAGCCAGCTGCCGAACCCAGGACGCTGGAAGATGAAAATGGCCAGGTGGTACTATCGTCTATAAAAACCTACGGTGATACGATTCATACTTTCGTCGAGCGCAAGAATTACCGCGGTGCATTCCTGCCAGGATATACGGCGGTGAAGAGCTCATTCAAGGCAAAGCCGATTGGTCTGAAGCACGTCGACCACTGTGTGGGGAATGTCGAGCTCGGGAAGATGAATCATTGGGTGGACTTCTACGAAAAAGTAATG
>CAZIAG010000583.1:0-2399 GCA_964537375.1 uncultured Roseivirgaceae bacterium | reverse complement strand
TACGGTTGATGCCTCGCGATTATTGAAACGCAGCCGACGGGATATAAATAGCCGTTGGGGACAGCGCGTCATCCTTAACCTGTACGGAACACCGTATGGTGGCGATTTCTTTGGTAACCAGTTCTCTCTTTATGCTTTGCTGTACTTTCCCGGCTTATGGAAGCACCATTCGTTTTGGGGCTATGTGGCCCATCAGCGCACGAACATGAGGCTGCTAAACGAGGTTTCCAGTGATCAAAGGGAAATGTATTTTTTCAGGAATCAGGTTCCCCTGCCTCGGGGCCAAGGGGTTTCAAGGCATGAGCGCTATTCCGGCTGGTCGGCAAACTACACATTCCCGATATGGTACCCCGATATCGCCATCGGGCCCCTGCTCAATTTACAACGCCTGAGGGCCAACCTTTTCTTTGATCTGGGCTATGGTCAAAGTGACGTCACCGAGCGGATGAGTCAACTTTGGTCTTCGACGGGAGTTGAACTCCGGGTTGACCTGAATATGATGCGCTTTGTTCCGCAATTCGATATCGGTGTTCGCTATTCCAGAGGGTTGTCGCCTGCTACCAGCAGCATGGAACTGCTTATCGGCTCTTTTCGTTTCTGAACCCGTTCTACACATCCGAAACCGCTTGAAAATCGCGTTTTATACCCTATTTTTGGAGGCTTAAAATGACTGCGGCTTTTGGTCATAAGGGTCGCGGGGAATGACTTTTAATTTTATTACTACCAATGGCAGAAATTGTACGCATGCCGAAGATGAGCGATACCATGACTGAGGGGGTAATCGCCAAATGGCACAAGAAGGTGGGAGATACCGTGAAGTCGGGTGAACTGATGGCCGAGATCGAAACCGACAAGGCTACAATGGACTATGAGTCCTATAACGAAGGGACCATCTTATATCTGGGTGCCAAGGAAGGTGAAGCGGTGCAAATCAACGACGTGCTGGCTATTGTCGGCAAAAAGGGTGAGGACTACAAAGCGCTGCTCGAAAGTGCCATGGGCGGTGAGACTTCAGGGGGTAGTCGGCAGCCGGAGCCTCAAAAGCAACCTGAGGAAAAAGCAGCAACTCCTGTCGATACATCGGGCATCAAGGCTGAGATTGTGTTGATGCCGAAGATGAGTGATACTATGACCGAAGGAGTGATCGCGGCCTGGCATAAGAAGGTCGGCGATATGGTGAAGTCTGGTGAACTGCTGGCCGAGATTGAAACGGATAAGGCCACCATGGAATATGAGTCGTACAACTCCGGTACGCTTTTTTACATTGGTGCCGAACCAGGGAAGTCCGTGCCGATAAATGGAGTGCTGGCCATCATCGGAGAAAAGGATGCGGATTGGCAAACCCTGCTCAAGGCCCACGAACAGAAATCCGGGGGTGCCGCTCCTGCCGGAGAAAAGCAGTCTGCAGAACAACCCCAACATCAAAGGACCGAAACGGCGAGGCCCGTTGCGGCTGAACATTCTGCCAACGGCCGTATAAAGGCGTCGCCGCTGGCGAAAAAACTCGCGAAGGAAAAAGGATACGATTTGGGTCAGATTACGGGCACGGGTGATCAAGGCCGCATCACGAAACGAGATGTGGAAAACTATACGCCCTCGCAGGCACCTGGTTCCAAACCGGGTGAGTCACAACCTGTTGTGCTTCCAAGGGTCGTTGGCGAGGAAAGCTTTGAGGAGGTCAACGTGTCGCAGATGCGGAAAACCATCGCGCGCAGGCTGGCCGAAAGCAAGTTCAGCGCTCCCCACTTCTACCTGACGATGGAGATCAACATGGATCGCGCGGTGGCGGCAAGAAAAAGTATCAACGAGGTAAGCCCGGTAAAGGTGTCGTTCAATGATATCATCATCAAGGCAGCGGCGACCGCCCTCAGGCAACACCCGGACGTGAACGTGTCCTGGCGGGGCGATAAATTGAGGAAGAATCATCACATACATATCGGTGTGGCTGTCGCGGTGAAAGAAGGACTCCTCGTTCCGGTCGTCCGCTTTGCCGACAGTAAATCCCTTTCTCATATTGCTGCGGAGGTAAAGGATCTTGCTCAGAAGGCACACGACAAGAAACTGCAGCCCTCGGACTGGGAGGGTAGCACCTTTACAATCTCCAACCTCGGAATGTTTGGTATTGAGGAGTTTACGGCCATTATCAATCCTCCGGATGCCTGTATCCTTGCCGTTGGCGGGATTAAGGAAACTGCCGTCGTAAAGGATGGCCAACTCGTTCCGGGCAACGTGATGAAGGTGACCATGTCGTGCGATCACCGGGCGGTTGACGGAGCTGTAGGTGCAGCCTTCCTCCAGACGCTCAAGGGCCTGCTGGAAGACCCTGTCAGGATTCTGATCTAACAGGCGCGCTATTGGCAGGTGAATCATCCCGTATGGAACAAATTCATTCAACAACT
>CAZIAG010000582.1:0-2399 GCA_964537375.1 uncultured Roseivirgaceae bacterium | reverse complement strand
ATCCTCCAGCCTGTCATTGCTCAACGTGAAAGCTACAAAGGAGTCACCACGGGCTTTAATTGCGCTTAAAGACGTGCTTAAATATTCCTTAAACCACGACCTGGTTGATCGGAGCTTTAGCGAACGGATGCACGCGGGATGCCGTATTCAACTCGTAGCCATAAGGTGAGGAATGGTGATGGTGAACGTGTGATAGCCGTTGTCGTAAGCGTATGTGATGCTGCCGGAGATCGACGCAAGAACCTGCGAGACGATAGATAATCCAAGTCCACTGCCGGGCTTTTCATGTGACATCGGATGACGATAAAATGGCTCGAATATGTCAGCCGACAATGCTTCGGAGCCTCGGTTGCTGAAGAGGATTTGGAGTTTTGAATCGGTAGGCTGTACCTTAATCCGGAGTTCATTCGTTTCCGAGTACAGCGCGGCATTTGTCAGGATGTTCTTGAAGCATGCCTTCATAAGCATGGGATTGGCGGATACCGTAAGCTGATCGTCATTGGAAATGGATGAGTCAAAGTCCATTTCAACCTGAAGGGCCCTGAAATGTTGTTTGACCTCGGCAACCGTCACGTCCAGTACCTCATCGACACGCAGATTCGTTTTTTGGATAGGCACTTCGGTTTGCAGGCGTTGCAGAAGCAGGAGAGAGTCGACGAGCGAGGCCTGACTCTGGACGTCCTCGATCAGGGACTCCAGGAGACGTTCATCTTCGGCGGAGATGCCGGTCGATGAGAATAGCTTTTCGAGTTTCCCCTGTATTATGGCTAATGGAGTCTTTAGTTCGTGGGACGCATTCCTGACGAAGGCACGCTGCAACTCGAATGCGCGGTACAAACGACCGAGCATTTGATTGTAGTTGAGGGCAAGTTCGGCAAGTTCGTCCTTGTTGTCGCCGACAGGAACAAATTCCCTGAGATTGTTTTCATTGATGCTTTGGATCGATCGGTTTAGTTGGTCAATGGGCTTAAAGACCTGCCGAATATAAAAATAACTCGAGGCGGCGATCAGCAGTGTGCCCGCGAGGAGGGCGCCGACCACAAGGTTTTGCAGATTCTTAAGTTTGCTGATTCCATAGCGGTCATAGGCAGATGCCAGAACCACATAATCATGGGGGCCTTCCCGGTAGTGGACGCCGACTACCTCGTCGCCATCGTCGTCGACATAATACCGGTCTTGTTTCGTCCGGATCTCTTCGAGCAGGCGGAGTGAATAGGGGATTGGTTCGTCGTCGATACTGCTGTAGATGAGCTCGTCATTTTCGTTGAAGATCAGGACTTTCTCGTCGTACATCTCATTGATGGTGTTCCGGTCAATGACCTTCAGAATTTCATTGTCGATGCCCTTGACGATCGTGAGCAGCTTCACCGTGGTATAACTTTTCTGGCGAAGGCGTTCGTAAAACTCGTCCCGGCGAAAATCGGAGTACGACCAGTATATGAAACTCAATATGGACGACAGGACAAGCAAGAACAGTCCAACAAACAGGATGGTAAGCCGCAACTTGTAGTTCATGGCTTTTCGGAAGCAATGTAATATCCGAATCCGGGTTTTGTGAGCAAAAGCTTAGGGCTAAAATCCCGGTCTATTTTGTTGCGCAAAAAATTGACATACACCTCAATGGTGTTCGGTGTCACGCCATAGTCGTCATCCCAAAGATTTCGGGCTAGCTCGTCTTTTGAGATGACCCTGTTCTTGTGTTTAACCAGGTACTCCAGCAGGGCGTATTCCTTGGGAGCAAGGTGGATTTCCTTTCCTTCCCGGAATACCATCTTCTTGTTGGGGTCGATCCTTAATCCACCGATCTCATAGACGTCCGCAAGCAACGGCGCCTGTTCGGCGCGTTTCAGGAAGACGCGCACTTTGGCCGAAAGTTCTTTCAAATGGAATGGCTTTACCAGGTAATCGTCTGCGCCGTGGTCAAACGCCTCCATCTTGCTGTCGATGTCGCCAAATGCCGTGATCATCAAAACCGGAATGCGATTGTCCTTAGCGCGGATCTCACGGCAGACGTCGATGCCGTTCTTTCGCGGCAGGTTTATGTCGAGCACCACGAGGTCGAATGTCAGGTTTGACAAGAACCTGAGCGCGGACTGGCCGTCGTAGGCGCATTCACAACGATATCCATCCTTCTTCAGGTGCTCCGCAATGGAACCCGACAAACGGTCATCATCTTCAACGATCAGGATCTGTTTCATCGGTGATCTGAAACCGCTAAGTTAAGAAGTTCATTGTGTTTGAAACAAAATGGTGTGCTCCGCGACCGCGGTTCGGAAGATGGATGGACGCCGTTAGGCAGGCGACTAGCCCCTGAGGCGCTCAGATCAAATCAAACGCCCTTGCATACATGTGCAAGTCGTAATAACTCGTGGTCTTAAGCTTGTTCCGAATGTTACGAC
>CAZIAG010000581.1:0-2415 GCA_964537375.1 uncultured Roseivirgaceae bacterium | reverse complement strand
TGGCAATCAACGTGTTTGGCTCTTGCTGTTTCCATTCAAGTCCTCCCTTCTCGCCGTAAACGCGGATATTCAGGTTGTTTTCCTCGCCCACGGCGACCTGTGTCGCCATGAGAATGCCCGATGCACCATTGTCGAACTTCAGAAGCATAGACGCATCATCGTCCAGTTTACGTCCTTTCACCACGACATTGAGCATCGCACACAATTCGGTAATACGGCCACCCGTGATGTACTCGGCGAGATTAGCCGCGTGCGTCCCGATGTCGCCTATGGCACCGCCAAGCCCCGAACGCTTTGGATCCGTTCTCCAACTGGCCTGCACATTTCCGGTTTTCTCCAGCAAAGTCGCGAGCCAACCCTGGGGGTATTCGACATAAACTTTCCGGATCTTGCCCAATGCGCCGGACTTCACCATTTGTCGCGCATGTTTGACCAGGGGATACCCTGTGTAAGTATGCGTGAGCGCCAGCACGAGTCCCGTCTTGTCCACCACCTTTTTCAATTCTTTCGCCTCGGCAAGCGAATAGGCCAATGGTTTCTCCACGATGACATGGAAACCATTTTCCAGGGCAAGCTTGCATGGTTCAAAATGCACGTGGTTCGGCGTAACCACCGAAACAAAATCCATTCGCTTGTCCGGAGGCAGATCCTTCTCCCTTTTGATCATTTCCCGGTAGCTCGAATAAACCCGTTTGGGATCGAGATGCAACGCAGCGCCGGTTGCCTTCGATTCGGCAGGATTGCTGCTGAATGCTCCGCAGACAAGCTCGATCTCACCGTCAATTCCGGCTGCTTTCCTGTGAACGGGCCCGATGAAGGAGTTTATGCTTCCTCCAACCATGCCCATGCGAAGTTTTCTTTTCATTGGTTGGTGTCGATTCGGTTTGAGATCATCCCGAAAACGTTCGGATCAATGCCAGCTCCGGAATGAATTTATTCATTTGATTGCAATAAATAGTCAATGCCTCACAATAATCCAACAAAATTTCTGAAATCGATTGCGAAGCGTTTGAGTGGATAGCACTTTATCTCTTCCGATCAAAAAATTCCCTTCAGATAAACCGGTTGATAAGGTTTTCGATATACTCCTGGCGTCCGCTGATCTGTTGCGGCTCACCGTTTCGACGGGCCAGTTCGTGGAGAGCCTCGAGATCCAGCTTGCCTTGCTCGAATTGTTTCCCTTTCCCGGAATCAAAGCTGCTGTATCGCTCTTTCTTCAGGCGTAAGTATTCGCCGTCGTCCAGAATGGCCTGGGCAATGAGCAGGGCTCGGGCAAAAGCATCCATGCCACCGATGTGTGCGTGAAATATGTCGATGAGGTCAGTAGAATTTCGGCGTGTCTTGGCATCGAAGTTCACGCCGCCGGTCTTGAAGCCTCCTGCCTCGAGGATTACCAGCATCGCCTCGGTTAGTTCGTACAGATTATTGGGAAACTGGTCGGTATCCCAACCGTTCTGATAATCGCCTCGGTTCGCGTCGATACTACCCAACACACCCGCATCTGCCGCAACCTGCAACTCGTGTTGAAAGGTATGGTGAGCGAGGGTCGCGTGGTTGACTTCGACGTTGATCTTGAAGTCGTCCATCAGGTCGTACTGGCGGAGGAACGCGATCACGGTAGCAGAGTCGAAATCGTATTGGTGCTTCGACGGTTCCATCGGCTTCGGCTCGATCAGGAATGTACCTTTGAATCCATTTGCCCGCCCATAATCCCGGGCCATTTGGAGAAATCTCGCCAGGTGTTCCTGTTCGCGTTTCATGTTCGTATTCAGCAACGACATGTAACCTTCCCTTCCACCCCAGAAAACATAGTTCGCACCACCCAACTCTATGGTGGCATCCAACGCGCTACGCACCTGCGCGGCCGCGTGGCACACGACGTTAAAGTCGGGGTTGGTTGCCGCACCGTTCATGTATCGCGGATGGCTGAACAGATTTGCTGTACCCCATAAAAGCTTCACCCCGGAAGCCTTCTGTTTCTTGCGGGCATATTCTACGACCTTTTGAAGTCTTTCTTCCGACTCCTTTAAAGTCGGCGCCTCGTCGACGAGGTCGTAGTCATGAAAGCAATAGAACGGCGCGCCGATCTTGGTTATGAACTCGAACGCCGCGTCCATCTTGTCGTACGCGCGCTGCATTGGGTCCGTTGATTCATTCCACGGGAAATTCTTTGTTCCCGGGCCAAACGGATCTCCGCCCGTTCCACAGAACGTATGCCAGTAAGCGATGGCAAACCGGAAATGCTCTTCCATGGTCTTTTTGCCCACCTTGCGCTTTGCATCATAGTATCTGAATACAAGCGGGTTGTCGGATTCATTTCCTTCAAACTTTATTTGACCAATTCCTTTAAAGAACTCTTTAGAGCCGATTGTGACTTTCATTATGGTTCGCGTTTTTGGTTTCCTGGTTAATAAT
>CAZIAG010000580.1:0-2420 GCA_964537375.1 uncultured Roseivirgaceae bacterium | reverse complement strand
GTTGTAATTGCGCAACAAAGCCGGATCCAGGGATACTTCGTATTGCTTGAGGTATCCCCCGAAACTACTGGTTTCGATAATACCCGGGGTTCCGTTGAGCTGTCTCTTGACGATCCAATCCTGGATGGTGCGGAGCTCCACAGGATCGTACACGCCGGACATGTGATCCTCGACGGTCAATACGTATTGGTAGATTTCCCCCAATCCCGTGGTAATCGGCATTAGTTCGGGGCGCCCCAGACCATCAGGGATCTCCTCAGCGGCTATATCGATTTGTTCACTTACAAATTGCCTGGTGTCCGTGACCGGCATTCCGTCTTCAAAGACGATAGTTACCACGGAGAGCCCGTACCGCGAAATAGACCGAAGCTCAACAACACCGGGAAGGTTGGCCATAGAGACTTCAATCGGATAGGTGATAAATCGTTCCACCTCCTCCGCGGTCAGCGAGGGAGAGCGCGTCACAACCTGAACCTGGTTGTTGGTAATATCGGGAACGGCGTCGATAGGAATTTCCTCGAGCGAGTACATTCCGCCACCGACGATCGCCAACGTAAATATTGCAGCGATGAGTTTATGCCGAACGGAAAAAGAAATAATCTTTTCAAACATAATTGTTCTCAATGATGAAGAAATGAAAATGCACCGTTGAGGCCGAATGACCTCTCATGCAGCAAACCCCGGCTCACCAGGAGAAAAAGAAAAGCGAACTCAGGAGTTACTGCTCCGTTGCGGTGGGGCGCGGAGGCCAGGCGGTGCGGAGAAAGATGGTTGCCATGTCAGGTCCTCAACATAAGTCGTCTGGACACGCGCGGAGACTACAGGGGCAACCGTACCCGGGTTGATATCGGCAAGTGCGGCCGTTTCCAACGTCGGGAACGAGAGGCGGACCTGATCGTTGCTTTTGAATGTTTCCAGATGACCGGCTCCCAGGTCGATGGACAATGCGCGCTGAAGCAATCCGAGGGGTTGGGAATGATACGGACACGAGGGTGTGACGGTCAGAATACGCTGGTGCTGATCGTGGTGATGGGGTACCGCAGCATGCAGGAATGTCAAACCGTATGCGATGAGTATGACTGTAAACCGTCCCCAACGTTTCATGGTTACAAATATAGGCGCCATTCGCCTGAATTCAACTGATGCCGGTCATGGCGGGACATGACCTTCTCCAACCAGTTCCGTTTCGGAACCTTTTCTATTTCCTGCTGGTCACGCCCGAAGTCGGACATCCGTGTCCGTTTCTGACCCTCCGGACGGCTCAAAAACCCTAAAATCATCGCCATTTCGCCCTTCAGGTCCGTGGCACCGTTGTTGACCAACAGGATAGTATTTATAGAACCTCCCATGTTACGCAGCTACATCATTATTGCGTTTCGCAGCATGAAGCGGAACATGTCCTACACGATGATCAACGTGCTGGGACTATCCGTTGGCGTCGCCTGCTGCCTTATGCTTGCCGTTTACATTCAGCACGAAGCCAGTTACGACCAGCATCACCGAGGCAAAGATAATCTTTACCGTGTCACAACAACGATAACGCACAACGGCGAACGCGGGAATCCGATGGGTCATACATCGGCACCGATCGTGTGGGGAATAAAAGAGGAAATCCCCGAGTTTGAAGCGGTCGCGCGGCTCGTAAGTCCGCTGGATGTCTCATTAAACCTGATCCGTTACGAAGACAATCAGTTTTTCGAACCCGACGGTTTTATCGCCGACTCTACCCTCTTTGACATTTTCACGTACCATTTTATTGAAGGCGATCCGGAGACAGCACTCAAGGAACCGAACAGTGTGGTTATAACCCAACGCCTGGCCAACAAGATCTTCGGAAAGGAGCCTGCACTGGACAAGATCATCACCATCGATCAGGGTGGGTCTGTCGCGGAATATCGGGTCACGGCGGTAGTAGCTGAAAACACACAATCACATATTAAAGCCAGTTTCTTTGTTAGCATCACAAGTGATAGTCCCTGGTGCGACTTCCTGAGAAGTCCAAACGTAGTGAACGAATGGGTAGGTCAAAACTTTATGCTTTCGTATGTGAGGCTTTCCCCCGGGCACGACGCGACGGAAGTAGTTAGCAAGATGAATTCCGTTCTCGCAAAACATGCCGGGGAAGCGATGCGGGCAGCCGGCATGTCGAAAGAGTTGGGCCTCGAACCGCTCGCCGACATCCACCTGTACTCTGAGGTCGGAGGAAGAACGCCCGGCGTAACCTACCTGTATGTGGTCGGGACCATTGGTGGCTTTATCCTCTTCCTCGCGTGTATCAACTTCATCAACCTTTCAACCGCGAAGGCGACACGTCGTGCCGGCGAGGTGGGAATGCGTAAAACACTTGGTGCTCAGCGGCAAACCCTGATGGTACAGTTCCTCTCCGAGTCTATGGCAATCGTCGTCATCGCGATCCTGAT
>CAZIAG010000579.1:254-2425 GCA_964537375.1 uncultured Roseivirgaceae bacterium | reverse complement strand
TGAACGCGTTGTCGCCACCAACGAGCATCCAAACCGCAAAGGTGACGATAGCAATAGCGATCACTACCGGGACAAAAATGCTGGCGATCTTGTCGACAAGACGCTGCACCGGTGCTTTGCTGCCCTGAGCCTGTTGAACCATTCTGATGATCTGCGCCAGGAGCGTTTCGCTGCCAACCTTTTCGGCGCTGAACCTAAAGCTGCCTTTTTGATTGATGGTGCCGGCAAAAACTTTTTGGCCCGACGATTTACTCACCGGGATCGGTTCGCCGGAGATCATGCTCTCGTCAACGAACGAAGAACCGCTCACAACAATCCCGTCCACGGGAATCTTTTCTCCCGGCCGGACAACGACGACGTCGCCCCAGTGAACGCTTTGTACAGGAACTTCCTTCTCCTGTCCATCGACCTCCACGCGTACGGTCTTCGGTTGAAGTCCCATGAGTTTTCTTATGGCAGACGAGGTATTGGCTTTGGCGCGTTCCTCGAGCAACTTGCCGAGTGAAATGAATGCGATAATTACGGCAGCGGCTTCATAATATACGTGCGCGTGTAATCCACGCTGATGCCAGAACTCAGGAAAGAAGGTGTTGAATGCGCTGAAAAGGAACGCGATCCCGGTAGATAGCGCCACCAATGTATCCATATTCGCTTTTGCGTGCCTGGTCTGCTTCCATGCGTTGACAAAAAATGATCTTCCAAAATAGAAGACGATTGGGGCAGTCAATGCCATGGAGATGTAATCTCCATAGGGCATATCCATAAAAAACATCCCGATGATCACCACGGGGACAGCTAATGCGATTGACCACGTGGTACGCAACCGGAGCGTTTGAACTTTTTTGTGCTGAGCGGCCTCCTGCACCGCGGCGGGATCTTCTGCGTCGATAACCAGGTCGTAACCGATAGACCTGACTACGTTTTGCAACTCGGCGGGCTTTGTGGCATTGGCGTCATATTCAACCCATGCCGTTTGATTCGCAAAGTTCACGGCTGCTTCCTTTACACCCGGCGCCGCCTTGAGCATCGACTCAACGCTGACCGCACAAGCGGCGCACGTCATTTCCAGCACTGGAAATGTGGCTTTTGTGTATTTCGCCTTTGCGCTTGCTTTCGACGCAAGTGTTGTGGTGTCCATCATAAAGATCCTCCAACAATAATACCCGTTTTCGGCGCGGATAGTTTTACACGTTTTTGGAATTTGTTTATATCTTTTTATCCGGCAGGCCAACCGTGGCTCCGCCAAGATTCGGAGGCCGGTCGGAATTGACGATCATAAATACTTGAGCCACCATTGCGTAGACCGACGCCGATAATCGCCGAACCATTTGCAAGGGAAATACATGGCGGCGATTACAAGTATCCAAACCAGGTAGACCCGTAAGAGGCTGGGTTCATAATCATTGGGTAACTGCTCCGCGCCGGAAAAGCCTATGTTTACAACGTGCCCAAATTGGACCCTCGTCCAAATCATCGAAGAGACACTGATCACCGCAAAGTGCATCATAAAAAAGAAGAACGGTACGCGACCGTAAACTGCGAGCCATTCTTTCACACGACCATGCGGAGATTTGTTGTAGTACACCAGGATCAGAAGTGCAATGCCCAACATGAGGCAAAGAAATAAGAGAGATGGCGGGTATTTTGTCACGTTCACGAAGGCCAGGATCGTAAAGACCGGCCCTCTTTCACTGACGGTCCATGGACTGGGATCACCATAGGTGTTGAGGGTTCGTATGGCCAGAAAAGCAATGAGCAAGGAGAGCGCGGTATACGTGATCATCGAGTCCCGTCGTCGGGAATCATAGGTGTACCAACTTCCTACCACAAACCCGAACATCATTACGCCTAACCAGGGGACGATCGTGTAGGTCACCAGGATCGGCCGTGGCTCGTTCAAAAAGAAAGGGGTGTTATGCAACATGGCAAGCAGCGCGTCGGAAAGGGAACCTACCGTGATATTCGGAAGAAGGTTGTGCCCTGCGATCATCACGAAAGAGATTGCGAGCAGCAGCCATCGTGGAAAGGAGACGACCGCTGTCATGAAGATCATTGAGCAGCCGATCACCCAGATCACTGAGAGTACAGTGAGCCCATAACCCTGTACCATGATAAAGCTGATGATAAATATTTCCACCGCGAGTAACCACACACCGCGGGTGAGAAGAAAC
>CAZIAG010000579.1:0-244 GCA_964537375.1 uncultured Roseivirgaceae bacterium | reverse complement strand
CTTCCTGGATTGCGCTTGACCAGTCTTTTGCTGATAAAGGTTAACACTTAACCCGGCTAAAAAGAGAAACGTTGGCGCGCAAAGATGCGTGATCCACCGTGTGAGAAACAGCATCGCCGGTGCCTGCGACAGATCCTCGGGGCGAAGAGGGGTGATGCCCCAGTATTCGCGAACGTGATCCAGTGCCATGATCACAATCACCAAACCGCGCAAAGTGTCCACCGAAGCGATCCGCCTTTGTAGC
>CAZIAG010000578.1:0-2426 GCA_964537375.1 uncultured Roseivirgaceae bacterium | reverse complement strand
CCACGCTGCCACCGAAGAACTGACGGCGAAGAACACCAGGAACCACGCCGACAAAGACCGGTTTTTGAACCAATATGAAGTGTTGGGATCGAGGTCCTCGGCGAGCATATTTCTCCGAATCGCGATAAAGAACCAATACCAAAGGCCAAAGAACAACAGCATTCTCACGATGTAGAAAATCGGGAAGCCACCGCCCTCACCAGGCCAGTAGAAATAAGGCGCCTTTCCGGCAATGATCGGGTCGAAATGCTCGCCCTGTTCATACAGGTCGTGGTGTGTCCAGTGGAAGAGCTTGCCGCCGATCAAAAAGAACAAAGCAACGGTGAGAATACCCGCGATGGGCAGCCAGTTCGCCATCGCCAACGGCACCCTCAACACGCCGGCGGACCACCCCGCGGATGCGGCATACTGAATCGCCACAAAGAACAACCCGATAATGGCCAGGCCAACGAAATAAATGTTATTTGCCCAAATCGAAGCGAAGAAGCGCTTCATCGTGGGGGAGGTCGTTTCTCCATGTCCTTCGGCATGATGTTCGTCCTGCTGCTGAGCTGCAGACGCTTCCGTGCTGGCCACGAGGTGATCGGAATGGGCCATGGCGTGATCGCCGTGCGACTCTGCGCCGCCAAATAACAGCCCGATAACGACGAGCAAAACGCCGACCCCGAGTAAGATAAAAAACTTGTTTCGGGTCTCAGGCCTGAATAGATATTGTTCGTCCGCAACTATTTGATGAGCCATTGTATTGAATCGTTATCCTTTCGGTTGTCCTTTTTCGTTTCAGTTACTCTGCAATACCTTAACATACTTGGCGATCTTCCAGCGATCCTCGGGAGAGATCTGTGAGCCATGGGGCCACATCAGGTTTCGCCCATAGGTAATCACATGGAAAATATGTCCTTCGGTGATGTTCACATAAGCCGAAGATTTGAAGTTGGCAACACCGCCGTACGCGCTTTTCTGTTTGCCGTCTACTTCAACGCCTTGCGCTACTTTGCCATCTCCTTCACCCTTTGCTCCATGGCAGTGTTGGCAATAGATCGTGTAGAGTCGCTTGCCTTCCGCGACCACCTCTTCGGTTGCCGGGAGCGGGTTTTCTAAACGGCTTGCCATCGCCAGGCCCTCGTCCGTGTTGGGGATTCGGTAGGGCAACCATCCCTGGGCGTTCCGGGGGACGGTGTTGGGCGCCGGCTCGCGCATGTTCATTGCGAACGGGTTGAAGTTATTTGAATTATAGAACTCCGCATGGCCTTTGTCGTACGGCATTCCGTCAGGTACGGGATAATCAATGGAAGTCAGCCAACGGCCCGCATTCCAGTCCTTTATCTGCTTATAAGGTTCATAAGCCACGGAGTGGTACATGTTCGGAGAGTATTCAGTGCCAGGGTCATTGCCACCCGCTCCGCAAGCGGTTAGCAGCGCTGCGGTGGACAATGCAAAGAACAGGCTTTTTATCTCGCGCATAGTCGTTGGTTAATCAAAGTTTTTCTCATTCACTTCACTTGCACCCGCGTCCTTGAGGATTCTGCGGATTTCATCTGTCGATTTGGCGCCGTTGGCGGCGATATCCACCGCCATCACGTGCTTGTCGTCGGTGCTGCGGAGGTCGAACTGCCGCGGCCAGGCGTAAGGTTTCATGTCACTTACGATCAGGAAGGTGGCAACCATTCCGAGCGCCGACAGCAGCACGGTCAATTCGAATGTAACCGGGATGAACGGTGGAAGCGCGGCATGTGGCTTTCCACCGATGATCATCGGCCAGTCAAATCCCAGCATCCAGAACTGCATCAGCAGCGCTAAAGAAGTACCGGTAAGTCCGAACAGGAAGGCAGCGATAGGCAGTCGGGTTCTCCGGTAACCCAGCGCGGTGTCCAGACCGTGCACGGGGAAAGGCGAATACACCTCGTGAATTTTCACGCCGCTGGAGCGGATCTTCTTTACCGCGTCCAGGAGAACGTCCTCATCATCAAAAATGCCGACCAGAAAGTTCTTATTAACGTCCATTGGTTTATTTGGTCAATATTATCAATCTCAGTGGTTCCTACCTCCCTCAACCGGAGTACCGACTTGTCTCTCCGACGTCGCCTTCAGAATACTCTTTACTTCCGCCATGTTGATCACCGGGAAGAACTTGGCAAACAACAGGAACGCAGTAAAGAAGATACCGAAGGTGAAGAGGTATTGGCCGATATCATACATCGTCGGGTGGAACATGGTCCAGCTCGACGGGATGTAGTCGCGGTGCAGCGAGGTAACGATGATCACGAATCGCTCGAACCACATACCGATGTTTACGATGATCGACAGCACGAACGTTGCCACGATACTGGTCCTGATCTTCTTGATCCAGAACAACTGCGGCGAGATCACGTTACACGTCATCATCGACCAGTACGCCCAGGCATATGGTCCTGAAACACGGTTGA
>CAZIAG010000577.1:0-2441 GCA_964537375.1 uncultured Roseivirgaceae bacterium | reverse complement strand
CGAGAATACGCTCATGATCACTGCCCTGGCCAACGGATACCGGGCAACCACCGCATACCTTTCCATGACCCGCGGCGACGGAGGGCAGAACCTAATCGGTTCGGAGATTCGCGACCTGCTGGGGCTTATTCGTACGCAGGAACTCCTGGCAGCACGACGCATCGATGGGGGTGAACAGTTCTTTACCCGCGCGGTAGATTTTGGCTACTCAAAGTCTCCGGAGGAAACGTTTGAAATATGGAACAAGGACGAGATTCTTTCTGATGTAGTCCGTGTCTTTCGTCAATACCAGCCAGACGTGGTGATCACGCGTTTTCCGACGAACGGGTATGGCGGACACGGTCACCATACCGCATCTGCCATCCTGGCCGGCGAGGCATTCGAGCTTTCGGCCGATCCCCAGGCATATCCCGAACAGGTTAAGAAGTTCGGTACGTGGCAACCAAGGCGATTGTACACGAACACGGGTCGGTGGTGGAATCAAAATATCAACGAAAATACACCCGGCGTTGTGGTGATGGATGTCGGTGGTTATGATCCGCTCCTCGGAAAATCCTATGCCGAGGTCGCCGCTCTCAGCGCAAGCCAGCACAAGAGCCAGGGGTGGGGCCGTCGTGGCGAACGCGGTGCTCAGATTGAGTACCTCGAATACCGCGCAGGCGATCAGGCAAAGAACGATATCTTCGAGGGTATTAATACATCATGGTCGCGAGTGAAGGGCGGTGACCGCGTGCAGCCACTTATCGATAAAGTGATAGAGGAGTTTGATCCTGCGCAACCACATTTGAGTGTGCCGGGATTGCTCGAAATCAGGAAACAGATACTATCTCTCGAGGACGGCGTTTGGAAAGGACGAAAACTTCAGGATACGGAACAACTTATACAGGATTGCCTGGGGCTGTTCCTCGAAGTGACAGCATCCCACCATCAGGTTAGCCCGGGCGAGCCCGTTCGATTTTCTGCTGAAATGGTAAACCGGTCGCCGGTACCTCTACGCCTGGAGCGTATTTCCGTCACATCGTTGGAATGGGATACCGTTTACAACGGATCACTGCACGAAAATGAAGAGTATCGGGTCGTGACGACGGCTGGTGTCTCGAAGAATGCTTCTTTTTCAGAGCCCTATTGGCTACAGCGACCACACAGCGTTGGTCGTTTCGACCTGCCCAGTGAGGAATGGATCGGATTGCCAGAGAATCCGCCGGCAATAAAGTTTTCTTTCGTTGTTAACATCAGTGGACAGCAGTTTACTATTTCGCGGCCATTGATCTACAAGTGGGTGGATCCCGTAAAGGGAGAGTTGTGGAGACCCGTTGAGATCGTACCGGCCATTTCGGTTGAGCCAACCGAAATGGTGATGGTGTTTAAGGATCAAAGCCCGAAAGATGTCGCCATAACGTTGCGCTCATCGGTTGACCGCAGCCTGCGGGGCATGTTATCCCTGAGCATGCCGGTTGGCTGGAAGAGCGCGCCAGCCCAGGTATCATTTGAACTCTCCGGCCGTGGTACCACAGCAGTGAAGACATTCACCATCATTCCGCCTGAGACGGAATCCGTTGGAGAGGTCCTCGCTGTTGCGAAAACGGAGGGTCAAACGTTCAATGAATCATTAAGGGTTATTGACTACGAACATTTCCCAGCGCAGACATTACTACCTCCCTCGTCGATCAAAGTCACGCGCGTCGATTTGAAGAAAAGCGGAAACCGGATTGCCTACATCCGGGGAGCGGGCGATGCCATTCCCGCGGCGTTGAGGAACATGGGTTATGAAGTGTGGGAAATGTCTGATGACGAAGTGACGAGCGAAAATCTTCAGACTGTCGATGCCGTGGTCTTCGGGATAAGAGCCTTCAACACCAATGAGGCCATTGGCGACGTCATAGATGAAATCCTGGAATACGTCAAGAGTGGCGGGACAGTGGTCGTGCAATACAACACGACGTTTGATATGAATAGAAGCGGTTATGCACCGTATGGTCTAAACATCAGCCGCAGTCGTGTGACGGAAGAAGATGCACGTGTGACCGTGGTGAATCCCGATCACCCCGTCTTGAACACACCCAACAAGATTACCGACAGGGATTTTGATGGCTGGGTGCAGGAGCGCGGGTTGTATTTTCCAGATACGTGGGAAAAGGCCTTTGAGCCCATCCTGTCAATGCATGATGGGGGGGAAGATCCACTGCAAGGAAGTTTGTTGGTAGCGCGCTACGGAGAAGGCTATTATGTTTACACAGGCCTTTCTTTTTTCCGTCAACTTCCGGAAGGCGTTCCGGGTGCTTACAGACTGTTTGCTAATCTTGTGTCACTCGGCAAGTTGGAGAAAGCCACAAACAATAGAACCCAAAAGCGCAACGGAAAATAGAATACCATCGAAACCCCATGACCCGAATTATGACAAACACATCCGAAGAAAAACCACCCCTGTTCAATAGCTGGCG
>CAZIAG010000576.1:0-2456 GCA_964537375.1 uncultured Roseivirgaceae bacterium | reverse complement strand
GTCAATATCCACGCGCAGATGGAAGACGGACGCGTTACGGTGGAATCGGGTTCTTTCCGAATTGGAGAGTCTGACATAAAGATCAGCGGTTTTATCAGGGACATGCGGGGCTTCCTGCGAGAACGTGAAAAACCGATCCGGATCGCTCTCAGCGCGAGCAGCGACCAGGTGTTGTTTGCGGATCTGCTCTCGTATGATACTGCCCTGGCGAAACGGTGGAGCGACGAGCTTCACGCGTTCAACATTGACCTTTCGTTCGAGACAACGGTGGAGGAGCTCCTTAATCCTCAACCCTTGCCACGGGGTACCTTTGAGATGAAGAACCTACGCGGTACGTTCAAAAACTACGGGCACACCTTCAAGGACCTTAATGCCACCGTGATCGTCAACGATACGATGCTTCGCCTGACCGACTTTACGGGCATGATCGACAGTTCGGACATCAACTTTAAGGGGCGTGTCATCAATTATCAACTCTGGTTCGACGAGATCAAGAAGGGCAAGACGCAAATTGCTTTTGACTTTAGATCGGACCGCTTTGCCCTGCGTGATGTGTTCGGCCGCGAGGTTCGAAGGCTTCTTCCGCGCGGCTACCGTCGGGAAGAACTCGACGACGTTTGGCTGCGGGCGAAGATAGACTTGCGCTACGACACCACGTTCCGATTCATGAAAGCAAAAGTCGCGAATGTCACAGGACATTTGAAAGGTCACAACCTGAAACTTCACAGCATCAGCGGCGGTGTGAAGTACGGTGCGAAGGTCCTGAGCTTTGACACGCTTCGCGGCATGATCGGCAGCACCGACTTTGACATCAATCTTAAGTATTATTTCAAGGGTGTCGATCGCTACGACAAAGAAATTGCCAACAGCCTTGAGTTCAAATCGAATTTGCTGGATATTGACGAAATGAGCCAATACGACCTGACCCCGAAGACAGGCCGGGTGGTACGGGATTCCACGGGTCGGATCGTGCGCATCGAAAAAGATACGTCAAGTCATGCCGATGCTTTCAATGTTTTTATGATCCCATTCTCCGATTTCCACGCTCAGATCAACATCGGCAAGGTGAAATACAATCGCCTCTGGTTGCGGGATTTAAACGCGCAGTTGACCATGCGGAAAGATCAATCGCTGACCATAGATACGCTGATGTTGAAGATCGCCAGGGGCAGCGTGGCCATGCGCGGAAAATTCGATGGCAAGAATCCGGAGAAGATCTGGTTTGCGAGCCGCATCAACTTCGACCAGGTTGACCTCGAGAAGATGATGCTGAAGCTGGATCACTTCGGACAGGACGTTGTGGTGAACAAACATATCAAAGGTCGCATCAGCGGACAGCTTCGAAGCTTCGTTCGTGTACACCCAAACCTTGTCCCGATTGTAGAGAATTCAAAGGCGGAGATGACGGTGACCATCTATGATGGCAGCCTCGTTGATTTCGCACCCATGCAGGCGATGGCGGGCTTCTTCAAGGACAAGAACCTCCGGCTGATCCGTTTCGATACACTCAGCAACAAGTTTGCTTTCGCCGATGGCGTACTGGAGATCCCGACCATGGATATCAATTCTTCATTGGGATACATACAGATATCCGGCCGACAGTCACTGGACATGAATATGGAATACTACCTGCGCGTCCCGATGAAAATGGTGACGAAGGCTGGCTTCAATTCGCTGTTCAAAGGAAAGCCCGATGAAGTGGACCTAAACCAGGTCGATGAGATCGAGTACCTCGACAAGGATCGGAAGATTGCCTTCATGAACCTCAAGGTCACCGGGACTCCCGATAATTACGAGATTGGGCTTGGAAAGGATAAAAAAGCGCGTAAGTCGTAGAAGGTTCCACGGCTTAATATACAGATTGACATAGCGATCTTGACCTTCCGAATCCCTGTTCCCGGTTCCGTGTTTCCGGTTTCTTCGTTCGAGGATCAAGAACCTGGAATGTTCAACACCACCGCAGAATCCGAAACCTGGAGCCGGAATAATCACTAAAGAAACTTTCACTCCGACGCCACCCGTTTCCCAAACGCCTCCCAATCAAATCCCGTCTCGACGCGACCGTGGTGCAGCGCAGGAAACTGAGTTGTGATCAGGAGAACGGTTCCGTCCAGGTCCGCGCGATGATATTGGGGCGTGTATTGCTTTTGCGCCTTCACCATGCGGAAGGAGGCGTCGGCGAAGGTGTCGAGAACGGATTTCTTGAGGGTGTTAATGTTATTCATCCCGTACATCAACACTACTTCCGGTTTATACGTCCTGATATTGTTAAGCAGCCGTTGCATTCGCGACGCTTACACGTGTTCTTCGTAGTCGCGCCGGCTCTTCTGGAACGGCATATCGGGAAGGTCAAGCCAGGCGTATTACCACGCGTGATGATTGGAAGCTGGCAGCGGGAAGAGAAGAACGAGCGCTTCGTTCCGTTCGTTGGGCGCCGCCTGGTGACCACGCTGGTA
>CAZIAG010000575.1:0-2456 GCA_964537375.1 uncultured Roseivirgaceae bacterium | reverse complement strand
TCTCGGCTTAACCGCTTCTGTATCCATGGATGTAACCACACGCTTTGACAAGAGCTATAACGTCATCGCGAAGCTCACAGGCAGCACGCGCCCTGACGAATACATCGTCTACACGGCGCATTGGGACCATCTCGGCATTGGCAAACCCGACAACAACGGCGACAGCATTTACAACGGTGCCCTCGACAATGCCAGCGGTACAGCAGGACTGCTGGAACTGGCGAAGGCATTCACGAGCCTGAATAACAAACCGCATCGAAGCATTATTTTTCTGGCCGTCACGGCGGAAGAACAGGGGCTGTGGGGTTCGGCCTACTACGCCGAAAATCCAATATACCCGGTAAGAAAAACGGTAGCGAACATCAACATGGATGGATTGAATCCATATGGAAAGATGAAGGACATTATGGTCGTTGGGGCCGGTCAGTCAGAGCTGGAGGATTACCTCCGTGAAGAAGCTGAGCGAATGGGACGCGATGTTGGCGTCGACGATGAACCGGAAAAAGGGTTCTATTTCCGCTCCGATCACTTCAATTTCGCGAAGGTCGGGATACCGGCGCTCTACACGAAGACAGGCAGCAACTTCGAAGGAGAGGGACACGACAAAGGATTGGAGCTGAAGAACACCTACACCCAAAAGTACTACCATCAACCGTCGGATGAATTCGATACTACCCGAATGAACTTCGTGGGCGCTATCGATGACCTAACGCTTCTATTCCAGGTCGGCAAACGACTCGCCTTTGAAGAAACCTGGCCTAAATGGAAAGAGGGCTCCGAATTCAAAGCAGTTCGGGAAAAATAACCCGGAACACTTTTTCAAGTTCGGGTTTCCTGGTTTGCAGGAAACCCGGAACCTGAAACACCGGCATGTCAAGCCCAGGCGGGATCTACAACCCCGACGGCTACTCGTATCTCAACGTATCCACCGGATTCGCCCGTGCCGCCGAAAGGGTGCGCAAGCTGATGGTCGCCAGCGCAAGCAACAGCGAGACCAGTACCGATGCGGCGAAAATCCATATCCCCAACTCCATGCGGTAAGCGAAATCCATCAGCCACTGTTCAGCCAGATACCACGCCACGGGAGCCGCGATAAGGAAGGCGATTACCACAAGCTTCAGAAAGTTGCCTGAGAGTAAAAGCAATATA
Source organism: uncultured Roseivirgaceae bacterium (assembly GCA_964537375.1). Taxonomy (GTDB): domain Bacteria; phylum Bacteroidota; class Bacteroidia; order Cytophagales; family Cyclobacteriaceae; genus Chryseosolibacter. Next base: position 1,307 of record CAZIAG010000575.1, on the reverse strand, counting down.
CTATTGACTGTCGCCCCCAAAACCTTGCGGATGCCGATCTCCTTAGTGCGCTGTAACACGGTAAAGGTGGAAAGCCCGAACAACCCCAGGCATGAGATCAAGATGGCCACCACCGTTGCCGTGTTGGTGAGTTTGGCGGTCCGTCTTTCGCTCCGGTACATTCGGTCGAGCGCGTCGTCCATGAATGTATAGTTGAAGTCCTCATCTGGATAAAGCTTCTTATGGATACCCTCCATCTTTTCCAGCACAGCGGCCATGTCCGCAGCCGACGCCAGTTTCACCCCGATTGTCGGACCTCCGTTCGCGTAATACACCGCTGTCGGTTCGATCCGATGATGGAGGGACATCGTGTGAAAATCACGAACAACACCGACTACCGTGTATTCGTTATTTACCACTTTCCCGAGCGCCTCGTGCGGGTCGTCAAATCCCATAAGCCGCATGTACGTCTCGTTGATCACGCATTCCTCCACCGGATCCAACGGCCGAAAGTTCCGACCAGCCAATAACTCGATACCGAACAACCTGAGATAAGAGGTGTCACCTCGCTTAATGTGTACGTTGTGCCGGAGAACCTCCTCGCCGTTATCGAACTCCCAAACGCTGGATGAATAACCGAAATAGCTCGGCGGACTATAATACTGACTGATCGCCTCTGCTTCGGGAAGTTGCTGAAGTTCTGAAGCCAGTATACGCGCCTTCTCGCGGTTCTCGAACCAGGGAGTGGTGATGTTGACGATCGCATCCGTCTTGAAGCCCAATTCCTTGTTTAGCATGAATTTGATTTGAGCGCCGATAACCACGGTACCGATGATCAATACCTGGGCGACCGCGAACTGAAAAACAGTCAGCGTTTCGCGCACTGACGACGACCGGGTAGTGCCGGAACCTGAACGGCTTATGTTTTTCAATGCCCATGCAGGCTGGTAGGACGACAGGACAAATGCCGGGTATATGCCAGAAAGGATTGTTACGGTCACAAGGCAGCATCCAAAAAATATCCAGACGAGCGGATCCGTAATGTCAAACGTCATTCCCGCAGGAATAAATTCATCAAACCACCTAATCGAAAGGCCGGCGAGTCCGAACGATATTAGCAAGGAGATCGCGCACAACACAAAGCTCTCCAGCAGGAATTGACGTATCAAACGCGAACGCGAACTGCCCAGCACCTTCCTCACGCCTACCTCCTTTGCCCTGCGCGACGCCTGTGCCGTCTCAAGATTCACAAAGTTGATAATGCCGATAATCAATAAGACGACAGCCACGACAATCAATATGTCAATCGTCGCGCTGGAAACAATCTT
>CAZIAG010000574.1:0-2472 GCA_964537375.1 uncultured Roseivirgaceae bacterium | reverse complement strand
AGGAAAGCTTGCCGTAGATCAGCAGAGACGCAATAAGGATGACGCCCACCGTCTCAAGAAATCTCGAAGGCACGGCCGTCGCGATCTTCAAATCGGTGAGCCGTCGACTGGCTTCATTGCACAACGAGATAAAGTTCCTGATGAAATATTCCTGTCTTTGATACACGGTGGCCTCAGCAGCACTGTTGATACCCTGCGACAAGATTGTGTTAGCACGCGGACTGATCTCGCGAAATGATCGATCGGCGTCGATAACGTATCTTTTCTTCACCAAACGAAAAAAGACAACCAACGGCACAGCAAAGATCAACACGATCGCAAGGGCTCTCACGTCCAGCAGAGCCACTACGACAAGCATCCACGCACACGTCAACGCATCGGTGATCAAGAGTAGAAATGACCCCACGATGTGATTGGCAAAGTCATAAGGCGTTGTACGAATTCTCCTGAATGCGTCGGCAGAATCACGCTGCACTCTCCCACTCCAAGGCTGAGCGTAAAATTTCCGATATAGTTTCTCAGCAAAGGACAAATAAACGTTGTCGGTAAAACGAAGCTGTCGTCGTGCCAGCCAGGTAACTGCACCATTCTTACACAGGAACAGCGCGATCAAAAGAATCAGGATCGTCCACCACGGCATCCATGATGGAACCCAGGCGGAAATCCATTCCGGGACTTCGCTCCCCTGTTGTCCGGCCAACGCGTAGAAAAGCGGAAAGCATGCAGCAAGCGAAAAAGCCTCCATCACCGAAACGAGTACCGAATAAAGCACGTTACGCGCGGCGTCAGCTCGCGTTTTTCCATCCAGTAGTGAATAGCTTAGCCGTGTCAGATCAGGAAATTTCTCATTCATCCGGATTCACTCATTATGGGATATTCGATTGAGGTGTGAAAAGTAATACCACTCCGGCGTCGAACCGTCGTCAAAAGTCGGGACTCGCGTCACCAAAATTATTACGGTGGGCAGCGATGGGCGACGGACCACGGCCTGTCCCAACGAAGCAACGCGTAGTCGGGGTCGACGGACTCAGTTATTACCGAACATGCCTAAACGTCACCACGACGTGATCTCCCCACCGATTGAAAGGATAAACACCCCTCAACATTCGGTCCGCCCGCCTGAGCGAGCGATACAATTGCGGAAACCTTCGGGGAAAATCGCCTCGGTGCGGTGGAGGTGAGATCACGCCCAACCCTTCTGAAGCGATCAGCCTGAAGTCATCTCCAAATGCCTTGCGTATTGCAGAAACAGAATGGTACCAGGTCCTGAAATATTCAGCCTCCAAATGAGCCATTACACCGCCCCGACTGAACCTCCTGAAAGCGTTTGAATTTCCTTTTAAGATTGACGCCATTTCCCACAACGCTACCCTCGGCATAATCACCCAGGTCACAAACGCACCGTCGTTTAGCAGGTTGCGCAGCCCTGAAGTCACGACCGACAAGTCGGGAATACAATTCAATCCACCGAAATTTGAAAAGACATAATCGAACTTCACGCCGCGCAGCTCATGCAACGACTCGTATGACAACTGCTTTGCTGTAAGTCGGTCGAGGTGGTAGGCGTCTTTCTTGAGGTTGATTTGTTCCACCATGCCGGCGGCCAGATCGGTCGCAAGAACCGTGTGGCCCAGAGAATGAAAATGCAATGCATCGATCCCCGTGCCGGCATTCAGTTCAAGAATCTTGCTTTTCGGTCGGATGAACCGATCCACATGGCGATAGACCTGTCGGCGCATATCCTGTAGCACCCGATTTTCTTCATCGTCGCGATCGAAATGGACGGATTGCTTGCTGAAGGCACGGTCGATCGCCGGGTACTCAACACCTGATGTTTCACGGTCAATCAAAGAATCTTCAGGATTTGACCTGTAGGTCAAAGATAAAGTTGTCGGCAAAACCGGCAAATCGTCTTTTGTCACAGAATTTTTTCTCGAGGCGGTTTAAACGCAGCAACCATTGTCTTTTGAAGGTAACAAAGGCTTCGAGATAGGCCGACGGAAGCGCGAGTCCGATCGGGCGGATAGCCACCGTGTTGAACCTCTCCCTTGACCATCTCCTGATCTGTCTCGGGTAATAGAACCACGTCTTCACCTCGTTTCCAAAACAGTCGTATAATCCCTTTGCGGCCCCGAACCGGCGAAACGCCTTCCTGAACTGGAACCGCATAGAAAAGAATACCATCTCCCATACACAGCACTTCGGCATTACAACGCCGACAAATCTCCCGCCCGGGTTGAGCATCTCGGGAATTCGTTGAAAGAGATTCTTTACCGCCTCCGGGCTGAGGTAATTCAGGTTGCCAAAGTTGGAGAAAATCAGGTCGAATTTCTTGCCGAGGGGGTTCTCTTCAAAACGGTCTCCGTGAAAAGCATGGGCGCTGACGCGTTGTTTCATCAGCATTGGTTCCGACTTCTTTTGGGTAGCTTTCAGCATTTCTTCCGAGATGTCCGTGGCCACCATTCTGAACTC
>CAZIAG010000573.1:0-2473 GCA_964537375.1 uncultured Roseivirgaceae bacterium | reverse complement strand
GAGCACCAACTGGCGCAGGTAGGGATTGTTGGGTGAGGCTGCGAGGGCCTCTTTCAGTTTGCGGATCTCTTCGTTCATCGAATCAGGTAAAAAAGGATCTCAATGGTCGTCCGCTTTGCGGATTTTGCTCGACCGGAACCCGCAAGATAGATGTTTTTTATGGAACCGGGTCACGGTCACTAGATCGCTTCCGGATTTCGTTAGTATTCCGGCTCCACAAACGGTCGCGGGTCACTCGTCTGCTGATCACTGGTTGAGCAAGGGACCGGAACGATGGAACCTGTACCCTGAAAATTGAACGATGATGTAAGCTACGCCTTGCCAAAAACCTCCAAAAACTCTTTCTTCCTTGCAGGTGAAACCTCCAGCTCCTTGTCGTTCTTCATGGTGATGTATCCACCCTTGCCGCGCGAATACCGAATGACGTACTCCGGGTTGACCAGGTAGGAACGATGAATCCGCACAAAGCGGTGATCTTTTAGCACTTCTTCGAAATATTTCAGGGTTCTGCAGATCAGGAGGGGTTTTCCATTGTCGAAGTGAAAACGCGTGAAATTGTCCTCGGCTTCACAATAGATGATGCTGTCAATATTCACGATCTCGAATCCCTCCAGGGTGGGAAGCATGATCTTCTGGCGAGTCGTGCCCGCCCGCATGTTTTCAAGCAGCACCTGCGCGTGGCGTGTATAGTTGTCGCGGCTGCGCTCGTGGCGGATCTTCTCCACCGCCTTGACCAGCTCATCGATGTCGATCGGCTTCAGCAGGTAATAGGCGGCGCTGAGGTTCAAAGCCTGGATGGCGTATTGGTCGAACGCGGTGACAAATATCGTCTCGAACGTGATATCCCCAACTTTTTCGAGTAGGTCGAATCCGTTTCCATAGGGCATCTCAATGTCAAGAAACACGACATCCGGTTCGTGTTCGAGGATCGCCTTCAAGCCTGTCTCGACGGACTCACCAAAACCACAGACGGTTACGTCGGGACAATACCGTTTCAGGTAAGCGGCGAGTATGTCGCGGCTGTCGCGCTCGTCGTCGACAATTACTGCTTTCATCTTCCGTTGCTTTTGTGTGGGGGAATATGGATGCGTACACGCGTACCCGCGCCATTCACCGGGTCAAGGTCTTCAATCGATACGCGATATGACGACTTATACACTTTATTGATGATGTTCAATCTCTCCTGGATGTTCTTCAGACCCGTCGACACCTGGCGCCTCTGGTTAATCGTCTTCAGTTCGCCCGAGCGTTTCCTTCCGATTCCGTTGTCGGTGATCTCCACTTCAAGTCCGCGACCGTGTCGCCGCAGCTGTAAAGAAAGGAAGCCCTTTTCCTCTTTGTAGCGCAATCCGTGCCAAACAGCATTCTCAATGTAAGGTTGCAGCAACATGGGCGGTATCAATTGTGATTCGGCATTGATCCCCTCGTCGATCTCAATCTCGTAGTCGAACTTGTCACGGAATCGGTAGTGTTCCAGTTTGAGGTAAAGCGAGATGATCTCCTGTTCCTTGTCCAGAGGAATAAAATCCTCCTGCGAATTCTCCAGTACCAACCGCATCAGTCGCGAGAATTCTGAAAGGAACTTGTTGGCGGCCTTTTCATCATTTATCGCAATAAACTGGTTCACAGAATTTAATGCATTGAAAATAAAGTGCGGGTTCATCTGGCTGCGCAGCGACTTCAACGCAAGCAGCTGGTTGGCCACCCTGCTGGCCTGTGCGTTCTTGAATATGAAATACGAGGTCACGGCGATGATGACGATGACCAGGATCAAACCATAAATGATGAGGCGCTGCCTGAACATCGTTGCCTGTGCAATAGCGTCTTCCCGCAGGCCGATGGCTACTTCCCTTGACAGTTCTTCGATGTCGCGCTGCTTTTTTATCAGTTCCGCCTTTTCCGTTAGCCGGGTGGTGTTCAACGCTTCGTATTGGTTGACCGCCTCACTGTACTTCCGATACGCCTCAACGGCATCATCGGGACGATGGTGTTTTTCGTAGAGACTTGCCAATGTCAGAAGCGCCGTCGCCTTGTCCTTTGGATTCCCGGTGGTGTCAGCGATCAGCACGGCCTCTTGCAATTCGCGGATGGCGGCGGACGTCTCGCCCTTGGCAGCCAGTGCCTTGCCGATCCCGAGTTTGTCTTTGCTCACGGCAGGAAGGTTGTTTGACTCAAGGTTGAAGTCGATTGACTGATTTCTCAAATCGATCTCTTCATCAAAACGCTGTTGATAATGAAGCGCGCCGGCGAGCTCCTCTTTCGCTTCCACAGCGGCATCTTCCTGCGCGCTGGGAATAGCTGCGCGGTTAGAGCTGATGTTCCGCTGCGACTCTTGCAGGGACTTTCGCGCCTGGTCCATTTCGTTCAGACGGGCGTACACTTTTGCGCGTTGGTTCTCCCATGCGCTGATCGCCGCAGGCCCTGCTGCCCTTTTCCGGATGCGCTCATCGAGGATGCTCAATGCTTCCGGGTA
>CAZIAG010000572.1:0-2476 GCA_964537375.1 uncultured Roseivirgaceae bacterium | reverse complement strand
CATCGAGAAAGCGATTCGGTACCTGGAGGAGAATTTTAACAGAAAACCGAACCTTGATGAAGTCGCGGAACAGGTGCATCTTAGTCCGTTTCATTTTCAACGCATTTTTACGGAGTGGGCGGGTATTTCGCCAAAACGCTTTTTGCAATTCCTGACCGTTTCTTATCTCAAAGGGAAACTTACCGAGGTACGCAACTTGGCGGATGCTGCCGAGTCGGTCGGGTTGTCGACACAGTCAAGGGTGTATGATCTCTTCACCACGCTCGAAGCAGTAACGCCGCAGGAATACAAGTTGCGCGGTTCGGGGCTTCGCATCGACTACGGCTTCCACTCGACACCTTTCGGTCATGCGCTGATCGGCGTCACGCCCCGGGGTATTTGTTGGTTTTCTTTCCTGAGCGAGGATGAGGACCCATTAGCCGCACTGGAGCAGATGAAGCTACATTGGCACAACTCAGTCTTTTATGAAGAATCCGAGGTTACCGCGGAAATGGTTGAGCGGGTTTTTGGTCAGAGGACACCGGGCAAGCTGCATCTGTTGGTCAAGGGTACGAACTTTCAGGTTAAGGTTTGGGAGGCATTACTGCGAATCCCCATGGGCAAGGTTGTCACGTACCAGAATATTGCGGAGCAGATTGGCAAGCCGTCCGCTGTGCAAGCAGTTGGGTCGGCTGTCGGTTCAAATCACATTGCCTATGTGATCCCTTGTCACCGGGTGATCCGAAAGGATGGTATCCTGGGCGAATACCGGTGGAGTTCGGCGCGGAAAAAGTCAATGATCGGATGGGAGATGGGTCGTATGGACAGCCCTAACAATCATTAGTTGTCGCAAAATATTTTTTGAAATCCCCTTTGGGTTGCTTGGATGGGAGCCGAAAATCATTTTATCTTTATCGCGTCAAGACAGTGAAATGAGAATCAACAACACGTCTTTTTACTTTTACTACTACTTTTTTAAAGCCCTTACGGGACTTTAAGAGTGGTGTGTTGTTGTAAACGATAACGTAATCCTCAGGAAGTCCCGGCAAAACCGGGACTTTTTGTTTGTAAATAGTTTGGAAACTGATGTCGAAAGAAAACGGGACAACGCGGGTAGCCATTCAGGGAATCTCCACCAGCTTTCATGAGGTGGCGGCAAAGTCGTGGTTCAACGATATGATTGAAACGGTCGAATGCATGTCGTTTCACGACCTTTGCGAAGCGCTTAAGAATGATCGGGCAGACTACGCGGTCATGGCGATAGAGAACTCGATCGCCGGGAGTATCCTTCCAAATTACTTTCTTTTGCAGTCCTACCATTTCAGCATCATCGGCGAGATATACCTGCCCATACGAATGCACTTGCTGGCAATGCCGGGCGTCAGGCTGAAAGATATCAAAGCTATCGAATCTCACCCCATGGCCATACGCCAGTGTGCGGAGTTCATACATTCGCTGAACGGTATTCAGGTTCGCGAAAGCGATGACACAGCACTCAGTGCAAAGAAGCTGAAGGAACAGAATCTGAAGGATACCGCGGCAATTGCGAACGAGTTCGCCGCCCAAAAATTTGGACTGGAGATCATCGAAAAACGTATTGAGACACATAAGAAGAACTTCACGCGGTTTCTTATTCTCGCGAAAAGGCGCAATGGCCAGGCAGAAGGAAACAAGGCTTCGCTGTCGTTTGAAGTGGCCAACGAAGTCGGAAGTCTCGCCGACGCTTTGATGACGTTTAAGAACAACAACATCAACCTGACGAAGATCCAATCCATTCCAATCATCGGTAAGCCAAATGAATATTCGATTCATGTAGATCTAGAATGGGAGCAGCGGAAATCCTACGACGATGCCGTTCAGCAGGTGTTGCGGCAGGTGAGGAACCTAAACGTCCTTGGGGAATACAAGAAAGGAAAAATTGAGTACCAGTAAAAAAATGATATCAACAGCAAAACGGATCGCCAACGTCGAGGAGTACTATTTCAGCCGGAAGTTGGCGGAGGTGCGAAGTCTGGATACTCCGGGGCACCGGGTGATCAACCTTGGCATCGGGAGTCCGGACCAACCACCGGCCTTGGAAGTGATAGAGACGCTGGCGGAGTCGGCGAAGAATCCGCGTCACCACGGTTACCAGAGTTACAAGGGTATTCCGGAATTTCGGCAGGCGATTGCTGAATTTTACAAGAGGGTTTACAATGTGACCCTGAATCCGGATACGATGATTCTTCCATTGATGGGTTCAAAAGAAGGCATCATGCATATCTCGATGGCGTTTGTCAATGACGGTGAAGAAGTGCTGATACCTGACCCCGGCTACCCGACGTATGCATCGGTGGCCAGGCTTGTGGGTGCGAAGATCAGGACCTACAAACTTCGTGAGGAAAAGGAATGGGGTGTTGATATTGCTTCGCTTGAGAAGGAAAATCTGTCGAACGTGAAGATCATGTGGGTGAACTATCCTCATATGCCCACGGGACGAGCGGCCCACCCGGCACTC
>CAZIAG010000571.1:0-2491 GCA_964537375.1 uncultured Roseivirgaceae bacterium | reverse complement strand
AATTGCCCTGTCGCCGGGCTCGTATAGCGGGGTAAACCAAGTACACCAGGAAAACAACAAAACCGACCACCCCCAGGGTGAGTAGGATCTGCAGGTATTGATTGTGAGGACTCAGATCCTGATCAATCGCAAGGTGGAATTTTCTTTCGCGATATACCTCCCTCAGGTCATCCATGAAATCCCCGATGCCTGTTCCAAAAACCGGCTGTTCCTTAAATAAATCCCAGGTACAGGTCCATAAGGCCAGGCGGATGGTTAGACCATTCCACTTATTCTCAAAATTCTCTTCATTGAAATGGTACGCCGCCGGTGTCTCGTAGTCGAACTCCACGTTAGCCAGTGCCTTGAAGCGATTCACGGTCTTCGGAAAGAAAACGCCCATCAACACCGATGCCACAATCGTTCCGACAAGAATCACACCTCCCAACAAGTACATGCGGCGTCTGACGATGAGGATGATAACGACGATTCCGAAAAGCAACGCCAGGATTGCCAGGGATACCCTTCCCGCAAGGAGAAAGATCATAATGGTAAAAAACGGGATCAGGAGGTAAATGAATGCATATCGCTCACGTAATTTCAAGGCCTTCTCATACAGAAGATAGAGACAGAAAAGCAGGGCAGCATTCAAATACAGCGCGAAATAGATGGCCTGGCCATCGATGAGAAGTAGCAAGTTGTCGCTATAGAGGTAGACCGATTCGCTCGTTTCCAGGTACAACCAAATTGAATTGATGAGGCCCGCGAGCCCAACGGCGAAACAGACCCAGACAAACGTCTTGAGCAAGGCGCGAACGGTTTGACTTGACAAGGCGATGGTGCCAAAAACAAACGGAAAAACAACAAGCGCGACCCGAGTCTCCAGGCGCTTGATGGCTTCGTAAAGATCGTAGGAGTAGAACAGGCTTATCGCATGCATGGCATACAATGCGATGACCACCTGAAACGTCCTGTCGCGGAAGGCGGCCTTCAGTTTCGATTTCAGTTGCGGCTCGGTGATCCAGAATACCAACAGGGCAACCCAAATGTAATTCGCTGGCCTCGTCAGCAAAGGAACGTAGAAGACCAGCAGGAATTGGCAGAGAATACGATAAATGCGCTCGCGGTGGCCAGCGTCAGTTAGGTATGGGTTGATTAATGCGTTCATTCGTGATTGATAAATATAGCGCGTTGTATGCAGTGGCCATCGCTTCAGCGCTGAACTTTTCACGACACAAACGTTGCGAAACCTGGCCCATGCGAGCGATCAGTTCTGGTGCCGCGATCAAGGTCCTGAGAAAATCAGCGGCTTCATCAGCTGAGGAATACAAGTAGCCATTCTCCCCATAGTTAACGACGTCCCGATGACCACCGCAGTTGCTGAGTACCAGCGCACAACCGGCATTCATCGCTTCCAGGACGGCATACGGGAGACCCTCCCACTCGCTGGTTGCAAGGTATACCGCCGCCCGCTCGTAGTATTGGTGAACCTCCGCCGGAGAAAGCCACCCTGTAACGGTCACGTTGCGTGCAGTCATCTCTTCCCGCAGATTCCCATCTCCAATCCAGCAAAATTCAATATCCGTCCTGCCCGAGAATCGCTGCGCTATCGCGCCAAACAGCGCGGGGTTCTTCTGTCGGTTCATAAAGGCGGAGCAAATGACGAGGGTTTTCTCGCCTAAATTTTTTTCGACCTGCACTATTGCCGTTCCGTTGTTGATGCAAAGCGTCTTCATACCCCGTTCGGCATAAGCCAACCGTTCCGACTCACAACAACTCACTACCGGGCCAGCCAGGTAATATGCGCATTTCTCAAGCAGGATGTAGAGGCGTCGGGTAAGCCAGCCGATGTCCTTGCGCACAAACGGAGCAGCATGCGGCGTATATATCACGTTGCGCTTGCGCAAAATGAAACACGTAAGCCGGCCAAGAAATCCTGCTTTCGATGAATGAAGGTGTATTACATCATATTCATGACCACGGAGGTACCTTAGCAAAAAGAGGAACGCCCGGAAGTCGGCGACGAGATTGATTTCCCGTTGCACACCTGTCCATTCAACGAACTCAACACCGGGGCTAAACCGTGCCCGCACCTTCTCCACCCGGTCGGCGGTGGTGCGTGCACCGTGAAGAACAACATGTCGATGCCCCGGTGTCTCTCGCGTCAGGTGAACAAGAAAGGTAATTACTCCTCCTGCAAACGGTTCAATAATGTGCAAGACGTTCATGTATCCTTTTTACTCTTTCTACAACGCGAGTTGGTATAACCAAAAGAATCAGGGTACGAACAATGCCCCAGAGCGCCCTCACCGAAAGTCCGGCGTTGTGCCTGATCACACGCATCCGGCTGATAAGTTGCGCACGTCGGTTCGCAATTGAAATCCCTGTTGCCGGTTTGACAATTCGAACAAGCGCTTGCTGGATATTCCTTGTTTCGAAATGGTGCACAAACCGAAAAAAATACGCATAATCCTCTGCCGCCGGGTAGTCCAACGGATAATACCCAACCTGC
>CAZIAG010000570.1:0-2517 GCA_964537375.1 uncultured Roseivirgaceae bacterium | reverse complement strand
ACGTCTTCGAGGAAGCGGAAGATGGCTTTCTGACGGGTATAGACGAGGTCGGGTGCGACTTCATAGACGACGTCGTCGTTGATGACAGCGCGTTCGAGGCGCGCAGTGATATTACTGATGGCTTCTTCATCCCCCATTCTCGCCAACGCCAGGTGTGCGGCCCAGCGATACTTGAAAGGTGCGCTGGAATACGCAATGGATTTGATTCTGTCCTGGAAGTCCGTCAGCTCGAGGTACCCGGCGAGTTTGACAATTTCATCCAGGTGTGGAATTCCCGGGCGGATGTAGCCGCCGACGGAGTCGCGATCAATCGCGGAGAAGTCTTCCTTTGCAAATCCGTTCAATGCCGCCGTCACCATGCCGCTGATGCCGCCGCTCTTATCGCGAATACCTCCCACAAGGTAATGTACCACACGCTGCCGAACCGCCGGGTCGCTGCTGGTTTGACCGACGCGTTGAGCAATGGTGTAAGCCCGTGATCGGACGATTTCGGTGGAGTCGGAGAAGTATGGGGTGAGGGTGCTGAGGAGTTGGGGTTGATTCTTATCTTCAGTGAAGATAGACTCAGGCGCCGGGGCGTGGGGAAATTTGCCAAGGCTTGAGAAATACTCTTGCGCTTTTTCTATTGTGGACTGAGCTGCTAAATCTCCGAAAGCTGTGCAAATCGCTACAATGCTTAACAACACTCTCAGGCTGCTTGTTTTCATTAGCAAACAAAGTATAAGGCCGAAAAAAAGTAATTAACAATTCGCCAATCGACTTATCTACAGGACCACGATTTTTTCACCTATCAATTTATAGCTGCAAACCGCAAAGCTCCTCGTCACACACACCGACAAAAAACCTTTCGCCGGTTTTCCTGAAAAAAAACTTCTTCCACCCATCTTCGGTACGCCACTCTTCGAACTCGTCGACCACTTCTCCAGTAGTAGTGTCGATGACAAGGACAGGACCGGAATACTCATAATCATTCTCAAAGCCGACAAAATATCTTCCAACTATTGTAAAGACGTCCGAAATCATCGGATCAGACTTAAAAATTGTATGATCTCCGGTCCTTAAGTCTAGAACGTGCAAATTCTCCGCTACAAAATAGAGCTTTTCCCCCCGGATCTCCACCTGCCGGAATCTGGAGTTAACGTCTTCAAATAGCAGCTTTGGGTCCCCCGTATCAACATCCAACTTAAATATTCCTTTCGCTCTAATGCCGAGATAGACGCTTGACCTGTGCTGCAATATTGGCGAGGCAAGGTCGCCAATACTTGCTTCCCATAAATTGTTCCCCGAGCGAGAATCAACACAGTAAACCTTTTCCTGATCAAAAAACAATACCTTTGATCCGACAAAAAGGTGCTCGCCGTTATAATGTCTAGCACTTCTCCTTTCCCACAACACATGCCCCGAAACGAAGTCGATGGCGCGAATTAACTCAGGGCGTGGATTGTGAAGAATAAGTGTAGAATTTCCGGCAATTGGAGACCGATATACTTTCATCAGATGCGCCATTTGTCGCACGACTTTACCGGTAAACAAATCACGTACTATAAACTGTCTCCATTGCCGAAATACGACATATCGCAAACCAACGCGCTGCCGGAGTTCCGCAACAACCGCCGAATCACTTAGTTCAATCTTTTCACCAGTTCGAACACGAAATGCATGATTTGGCTCAGAATTAAGAAAGATGTAATCGCCGATTACGAGAGGCTCAGTCGCAGCACCCGATAGGTTCTGAGTCCACGTCACGGAAAACGTCGGACTTCTTGAACCTTGTGCCAGACCATCCGCCGTCAACAACATCATAATAACGACAGATATTTCAGTTAGCCCTCTCGCAATACCGAACCTTCTTGCCATTAATAACATCTTCAACAATCTTATATTTATCATCACTTATCGAATTAATCTTTTCAACGACCTCGTCCAATGAAAGTTGATTCAGCTCGTATTGTGACAAATACTTGTCATTCGTTTCTTGAACTACCTCAAAATGCATCCAGTCATGACTCTTCCTATAGTGTCCTCCCCACCTTAATAGGCGTTTGACACCTTGCAGACTGTTATGAATCTCATCAAGATTCACTTGAAATCCGTACAGATACTCCGAAAATTCCTTATCAAGCGCCCAAAAGCCCCAATACAAAGTCCCGAGCCCATTTACATTCTTCTCGTCATTCAGGCGATTTACTAGGTTTTCATATTTCTCCCATCCGATCACTAATGATTTGAGTGAACTTACCGTTTCCAAAGTCTCCAAGGACACTTTCGGAAATTTCGCCAAATGCTCTTCCAAGACTATTGCGTTAGACTCAGTATCAAACTGCGTGAACGTCTTGACGATCTCATTCAAGTGTTTTTGCGCCTCCATCAATTCTTCGGCCCGGTACTTAATAAACAACACTTCATTCAGCTGTCTTAGGTACTCCGCAAAGCGATCGACTTTCTTCAAAACTTCAGCGTCCGCGATCATTTCACTGTCCCCTGCACTAATTCTGGTTTCCTCGCAATAACTTCTCA
>CAZIAG010000569.1:0-2525 GCA_964537375.1 uncultured Roseivirgaceae bacterium | reverse complement strand
ATAGCCGGCAAAGGCAACGTTCCGTTGTTCATGCGCTCGATGAGGCGATGAACTCCGGTAGTCGTTTCTTCTGAGATACCACGAATGCCCGGCACAAGTTCAGGATAACGGTCGAGTACCATATTGGTAAGATCACCGCCATCGTCAAGGATCATGTTGAGTGGCTGACCTCCGCTGAATGCATGGAGGGTTTGTTCAATGCACCAATCGAATTCCTGCTCATTCATCCCCTTCCACGCGAACACCGGGATCCCGGCGGCTGCGATAGCCGCAGCAGCATGGTCCTGTGTCGAAAAAATATTACACGATGACCACGACACTTCCGCGCCTAATTCAACCAGCGTTTCGATGAGGACGGCCGTTTGAATGGTCATATGCAAACACCCTGCAATGCGGGCGCCTTTCAGGGGCTTTTGCTTGCCAAACTCCTCACGGAGCGCCATCAAGCCTGGCATTTCAGCTTCCGCCAACCTTATCTCCTTCCTTCCCCATTCCGCGAGGGACAGGTCTTTTACCTTGAATTTCAGTTTCTCGTCTACGGTCATGTTATGGTATTTCGTTCTGGAAGGCACAAAAATAATACAATGCCCCCAAATAACTAAATCATTCTCAAGGGATAACACCTGTCCCGGTGCTGGGCACACTGCGGCCACAGTGCCCGGGCATGTCGCAACGGTTGGCTGGCCACGATTCCAAAGCACCAGCCCCCGTTGAACCTTTCCGGAGACCCGCCTGTTAGAGCAAGAAACAAGAACATGTCAAAGCCTACCATTCGCATTGCTATCGCATCCGACATCGTGTGTCCGTGGTGTTACATCGGAAAACGCCGACTTGAGAAGGCCATGCAATTGGCATCCGACAAGTACGATTTCGAAGTGGAGTACCTGCCCTTTGAACTAAATCCGCAGCTTCCCGCTAACGGTGTTAATAACAAGGAATACCTTGAACAGAAGTTCGGAGGTGAGGACCGTTATAATGAACTCACGGGGAACGTAACCCGGATTGCCGCACAGGAGGGGTTGCGATTTGACTTTGCCATACAGCAAGTCTCTCCCAATACACGAAACGCCCACCGGGTTATTCAATTGGCCCGAGAAGACGGCAAACAATCCGATCTGATTGAAGCACTTTACAAGGCATACTTTACCGATGGCATCGACCTTAGCCAAAAGGAGAACCTCATCGATATCGCCGCGGCCGCGGGGATGGATCGTGAAAAGGTCTCGCTTTTCCTCGACAGCAACACGGGCACGGTAGAAGTGGAAATGGCCGAACGCGAACTTCATCAACTCGGCATCACCGGCGTACCCTTCTTCATCATCGACAACAAATACGGCGTCTCCGGTGCGCAGCGGCCAGAAACGTTTCTCCGGGTCTTTGACGAAATCGGCGCCGCGACCGTCGATGATGGCGAGTCGTGCGACGTTGATGAGAAAAATTGTTAGTAGCGTGTTTCGCTCTCCTTCACGGGCAGCTCCAAATTGAGCGGCGCCCGTGACCGGTAAACAGGTGACGAAAAGTACCGACGGCTATTTTCCCTTTGGTTTCAACTTCTCCAGATCCTCATGTCGTATGATGGCGGTCCACGTGCTGAAACTATTACCATCCACACGAGTCCAGATCGGTGTAATAATGCCCTTATGAGCGTCGATGCCGTTGTAATACGCGACTACCGCGTCGCCTTCGGGCGAGAATGGTGACTCGCTGACCCGTGTATTATTGAAGGTCATTCCGCCGTTCGTGGACCAGGCGAGATAGACATCGGTTTGATTGTCTTCATGGTCGCGACGGTCAAAATATACAATATAGATAAAGCCCGTGGCCTCGTCCACAGCCATCCAGGGAAGGAACTGATGTCGCCGGGAAGCATCGTCATTGATTCGCATGGGCGGCGTCCAGTTATCGCCGTAGTTGATCGAACGGACAAACCAGACATCCGTGTCGTCGTTCCCGTTGCGGTGGTCAGCCCAGACCAGGTAAAGGCTACCACGAAAGTGCGAGGCGCTTTTGTCTATCTTCAATACGGGGACACTTTCGCAATACTGAAAACCGGGGACATGCAGCGATCTTCCGCCCCGATGTTCCGTCACGGGAATGTCGTTGGAAAGCCAGAAACGTCCACCGTCAAAGGACCGATCAAGGAAGATCGTTTCCTTGTTCGACCAGGAAACGAACACTTTTCCGTCGTGGGTAATCGCCGGCATCCCCCCGGCGACCCCTTCAATTCCATCCTCGCAATCTCCGGAATTCTGCCAGAGATTCACCGGCTCGCTCCATTTTTTCCCTCCATTGCGCGTAGTCGCAAACCTCACATTCAATTGACAACTGTCTTCACCGGTTGCGCCATTTTCGGTCCACACAATATGCAGATTGCCCTTTCGATCCATCGTCGGCCAATGATCGGAACAGAACCCCGCATCAATCTGTCCAATCTCATCCCAACGCTGGCCTCCATCATCCGGTACTTTCAGATAGATGGTCTGCTTTTCCCTCATTCCGGCACCGTACACTGATTCATGAAAACC